>JAKJFK010000012.1 GCA_022704925.1 candidate division TA06 bacterium
GGGAAGGCGTTGGTGTCGCCGCCGACCACCTGCACCCGGTAGCGCCGGGCCAGCCGGTTGAGGCCGCGGTAGATGGCCGAGGCGTAGGCCCCGGTCCGGCCGGCCGGCAGCCCCACGAAGACGAGGCAGTAGTGCGGCCGGCCGGCCATGGCGGCGATGTCGGATATCGAGACGGCCAGGGCCTTCCAGCCGATGCTTTCCGGCGGGGTTTCCCGGGTGAAGTGGACGCCTTCGAAGAGAAGATCGGTGGTCCAGAGGAGATACTCGTTGCGGCGGTAGCGCATCACGGCGCAGTCGTCGCCGGGGCCGACCAGGACATCCACTCCCAGCGGCAGCCGGCGGGTCAACCGGCCGATGAGTTCGAATTCGCTTCCGATCCCGGACCCGGCCATGCCTCCCTCCTGGCGAGTGTTCTGCTCAGCGCCGCTTCAGCCGGCGCCGCCCCTCGAGGAGCAGGGGCAGGCCGGCCAGGTCGATGAAGCCCTTGGCGGCCGTGCGGTCAAAGAGGTCGCCCCGGCCGTAGGTGGCCAGCGCCTCGCTGTAGAGTGAGTCGGGCGACCGGCGCCCGATGGCCGTAACGCTCCCCTTGTAGAGCTTGAGGTCCACCTGCCCGTTGACATACTTCTGGGTGGAGTTGAAGAAGGCGTCCAGCGCCTCCTTCTCCTCGGTGAACCAGGCGCCCTGGTAAACCATCCAGGCGTAGCGCTCCCGGAGCGATTCCTTCAACTCCCAGAGTGAACGGGTCAGGGTGAGTTTTTCGAGTTCCCGGTGGGCGGTTATCAGAATGGTCGCCGCGGGCGCTTCGTAAATTTCGCGGCTCTTGAGTCCAACCGTCCGGTCTTCCACCAGGTCGACGCGTCCCACGCCGTGGCGGCCGCCAGCCCGGTTGAGCCGTTCGATCAGGGCCACCGGTTCCAGCCGCCGTCCGTCCAGCGCGGTCGGCCGGCCTTTCTCAAAAGCGACCCTTACCACCTGGGGCTTATCGGGGGCGCGCTCGGGGGCGGTGGTGATCTGGTAGGCGTCCTCGGGCGGAACGACCGCCGGGTCCTCCAGGATGCCGCATTCGATGGAGACGCCCCAGAGGTTTTCGTCCAGGGAGTAGGGACTCTTCCTGGTCACCGGGACCGGTATCTTGCGCTGCCGGGCGAATTCAATCTCCTCATCGCGGGTCTTGAACTGCCATTCGCGCAGGGGCGCGATGATCTCGAAGTCCGGGCCGAGCGCCTTCCAGGTCAGTTCAAAGCGGACCTGGTCGTTGCCCTTTCCGGTGCAGCCGTGGCTCAGGAATTTGGCTTTTTCCCGGCGGGCCACTTCGACCACCCGCCTGGCGATCAGCGGGCGGGAGAGGGCGGTGGCCAGCGGGTAGCGTCCCTGGTAGAGGGCGTTGGCCGCCAGGGCGGGGAAGATGTAGTCGCGCACGAAAGTCTCGCGCAGGTCGTCGAAATAGAAGCCGGCCGCTCCGCTGGCCAGTGCTTTCTTGCGGAGAAAGTCCGGGTCGATCTTCTGGCCCAGGTTGGCCGTGTAGGCAATCACCTGGAGCCGGTATTTTTCCCGGAGGTAAGGGATGATGACCGATGTGTCGAGTCCGCCGGAGTAAGCTAAGACAGCTTTTTCCATAAAGCCACCTCGTCGCATTTGGGGAATTTGGGACACTTGAGGCAGTCGCCCCAGATCTTGTGGGGCAGCCGGCCCCTGCGGATGCGTTCAAAACCGTTCTTCTCGAAGAAGGCCGGGTGGGCGGTCAGGGCGAAGACCCTGGGCACCAGGAGTTCCCGGGCCTCTTTCAGGGCCGACTTGAGGAGTCGGCTGCCCAGTCCGATTCGCTGGTGTTCGGGGTCGATTACCAGCGAGCGGATTTCGGCCAGGTCCTCCCAGTCGATGTGCAGGGCGCAGCAGCCGACCAGCCGGCGGTCGGCCTCGGCGATCTGGAAATCCCGGATCGATTCGTAGATTTCCGACAGGGAGCGGGGAATGACCGCACCCTCGCGGGCGGCCAGGTTGATCAGCGCATGAATGTTCTTGGCGTCGGCCAGCCGCGCTTTCCGCAACCGTATTTTCAGTTTCCTTTTCTTGGTAGCCGCCATCTCTTCTCCCGGGAACTTAACCCTGGTTACTGCAACTCCGCCGGGACCGCTCGGTCCCGTTTGCTTGTCTGATGCCGCGCCGCCGCCCTTAACCCGGATCGGCGGTCGGCGTGGCGATGCGCCGGTAGCCCAGCGTCGGCTGGGGGCTGGCGGTGAAGGCCAGCAGGCGGGTCTCCAGCTCCGGGATCGACCCGGTCCGGCCGGCCAGGTAATCCTGGAGTCGGTCCAGGAGGGTCTGAAGCCGGACCAGCTGCCCGCCGTAGCGGATTTCAAGGGCCTCCAGCCCGAAGGGCTTGTAGGTGTCCAGCCAGATCCGGCGGTGCGTCTTCCAGAGTTTTTCCATTTCGCGCCGGAGCGGCTGGACTTCCTCCTTCAACAGGCGCTTTAGTCGCCGTCGGTCGCCGGCCCGGTAAGCCGCGGCCAGGTTCTTCCGACAGTCGCATTTCAAGGCCAGCGTCCGGGCCAGCTGGGCCGGGAAGTCCAGGCGTTCCTGGCCCGGCTGGCGGGCCGCGGTCGCCAGTTTTTCAGCCAGGTCCCGGTAGTGCGGACGCAGGCTCTTCCTGCCCAGGAGCGGTTCGCAGAGGCCGAGGAGCGGATCATCCCAGAGAATCCGCTTGGAATGGTTGCCCGGCAGGGTTTCCGGCCCGGGGTGGCCGGGCAGGTAATCGAGCCGGCTGGCCAGCAGGTAGTCGGAAATTTCCCCGCGGCCGGCCGCCCGGAAGTTCCGTTCGAAGAGGCGCCGGTCGAATTTAGCCTGGTAGATGTGCTCGGCGAAATACTGCAGGGCCGGCAGGGTCGAGAAGGTATCGTTCTCCATGCCGTTGTCACCCCAGGTGGTGATGAATATCTCTTTGATCTTCTCCTCACGGCAGACGCCCAGGCAGACGTCCAGGGTTTTGAAGGCGAAGGGCAGCGCCGGCCAGAAACGGTTCCAGTTCCAGGCGCCCGGGGCCACGATCGGGTCCTTGCCCATCGAGCGGTGGCGGGTGATCATCCGGCGGTAAATTTCCGGGTCGGTGTTGTAATAGTCCCAGTAGACCAGGTCCATCTCGGCCGGGATCTCCCCGGCCACCTCGTCCGGGATTCGGGCCTCGAGGTCGTAATAGGAGTTGCGGGCCGACCCGATCCGGAAGAACATGTCGCTCCACATCATCGGCTGCAGCCCCTGTTTCCGGCAGATCTCCACGACCCGCTTCAGGTGTTCGGTCATGATGTCGAAGGTGCGGCGTTCCCCGTTGAGGGTCTTGTAATAGCCGGTGCCGAGGCCGTGCGCCTCGTCCATGCCGACGTGGATCCGGCGCGACCGGAAAGGCGCGCTGGCGGCCGCGATCATCTTCTCCAGCAGGCGATAGGTCTGGTCGGCGCCGACCAGCAGGATCCGGGAGGTGTCCGTCACCGACCGGTAGGCCTCGCTCCACTGGAGGATCTGGGCCAGGTGGCCCAGCGCCTGGATGCAGGGGATCATCTCGATGCCCAGGGCCGCCGCGTAATCGTCGATCTCCTTGAGCTCCCGGCGCGTGTAGCGGCCGCGCAGGTAACCGAAGAACGGCTCGCCCGGCACCTCGTAGGT
Source organism: candidate division TA06 bacterium (assembly GCA_022704925.1). Lineage (GTDB taxonomy): Bacteria > Ratteibacteria > UBA8468 > MWAK01 > MWAK01 > MWAK01. The sequence continues at coordinate 3,655 of JAKJFK010000012.1, forward strand.
ATCCTCGGTGTAGAGCATGGCCAGATTCAGGCCCATCAGTGCCATCCGGCGCAGGAGGGCCTTGGCGGCCTCCAAGGTCAGCACGCCGTTGCGGGAGCATTCCCACATCACGCCGGCGGTCCGGCAGGCGGCGGTTTCGCTGAAGCCCGGCTGCTTTTTTCCGGCCGGGGCGGCCAGCAGTCGGCCCAGGGCCCGGAAAGCGTGAATCGGGCGCCGGTAGGTGACCGTGAGACCCTCCCGGCCGGGCCGGACCTCCAGATCGGGGCCGGTGGACTCGGAGTTGGCCGGCCGGAAGTCGACCCGGAAGGCGCCGGCGGCCGGTTTCAGGGCGACCGGGTATTCGGTGCCCAGGGCCTTGAGTCCGGCCCGCAATTCGGCCGGGGCCTTTTCAATATTGACGAAACAGATTTTTGGGCTCATCCTTGCTCCTTTAACTGGTTTCGGATGATTCAGTCGGTGACGACGGCCCGGCGGCCGTCGAGCCGGACCCGGCTTTCGGCGAAGAGACGGACGGCTTCGGGATAGATGCGGTGTTCCTCGCGGTGGATGCGGTTCAACAGGGTCTCCGGGGTATCGTTTGCCTCGACCGGGACCACCGCCTGCAGAATGATCGGTCCGGTGTCGACCCCGGCCTCGACCAGATGGACGGTGCAGCCGGTGTAGCGGACCCCGTAATCCAGGGCCTGTTTCCAGGCGGCCAGTCCCGGGAAGGAGGGTAGCAGCGAGGGATGGATGTTCAGGATGCGCCCCGGGAAGGCGGCCAGGAGCCCGGCCTTGATCACCCGCATGAAGCCGGCCAGGCAAACCAGTTCGACGCCGGCCTGTTTAAAAGCGTCGGCGTAAGCCGCTTCGGCCTCCGGCGACAGGACCGTCCGCTTCGGACCCGGCGGCAGAAAACGGGCCGGGATGGCGGCCGCGGCCGCCCGCTTCAATCCGTAGGCTTCCGGGTTGTCCGACAGCACCAGGGCGATTTCGGCCGGCAGCCGGCCGGCCTTCACCTCGTCGATGAGGGCCTGCAGGTTGGAGCCGTTTCCGGAGATTAAAACACCGATTTTCAACATGATAATCTATATTAACACATATCTTTATTCAAAATAAAAAAGCGCTTCCGGAGGTTTCGGCCTCTCCGTTATGCTAAAATATAACTGCTCTGGAATTCCGTCTCCTTCAACCGACCGGGGTAAAAGATATGGCCAGGGATGACGAGTTCATAGAACGGGTAAGGGAACGGGCCGCCCAGCGGGAGGTCCGGCAGGTCCAGGAGTCGGCCACGGCCGAGGATCAGACCGCCGCCTCCCTGCTGATCAAGATCATCGGTGATGCGGTCCACGCCAAGGCGACCGATATCCATCTCGAGGTTGAGGAGACCGGTCCGAAATTGCGCTACCGGGTGAACGGGCTGCTCTACGATTTTCCGGCGCCGGCCCGCGAAATCTACGCCCGCCTGCTGGCCCGCATCAAGGTGCTTTCCGACCTGGACGTCACCGAAAGGCGTCTGCCCCAGAGTGGTTACTGCTCCTTTAACGCCGGTGACCGGCGGGTCGACCTGCGCATCTCGACCTTTCCGTCCGTTTTCGGCGAAAGCGCCGCCATCCGGGTCCTGGATCGGAACAACATCGTGCTGGGATTCGACCGGCTCGGTTTTCAGCCCGAGGTGCTGGCCCAGTACCTCAAGATTCTCGAATTCCCGTACGGGATGATCCTGGTCACCGGTCCGACCGGCGGCGGCAAGACGACCACCCTCTACACCTCGCTCAACAAGATTCGCTCCGGCCGCAAGAAAATCATCACGCTCGAGGACCCGGTCGAATACCACATCCCGGGTGTGACCCAGGGGCAGATCAACATCAAGGCCGGCTTCACCTTTGCCGAGGGACTCCGTTCGATACTCCGCCAGGACCCGAACGTGGTGATGATCGGCGAAATCCGGGACGGCGAAACGGCCAACACGGCCATGCAGATATCGCTTACCGGGCAGCTGGTCTTCGCCACCCTGCATACCAACACCGCGCCCGGGGCGGTGACCCGGCTGCTCGAAATGGGACTGGAACCCTACCTGGTGAGCTCCTCGCTCCTGGGCGTGATCAACCAGACGCTGGTTCCCAGCGTTTGCCAGCAATGCAAGGCCGAGTACCGGCCGGAGGCCGAGGTTCTGGCCGAGGCGGCCGACGACCTGAAACGTTTTCCCGGGTTGAAATTCTTCCGGGGCCAAGGTTGCCCCCGGTGCAACCAGACCGGAGTCCAGGGGCGCCTGGGCCTTTTCGAGCTGATGGTCATCAACCGCCGGCTGCGGGAGCTCATACTTTCCAAGCCTTCGGTCGAAGCGGTGACTTCCGCGGCCCTGGAGGCCGGCATGCTCACCCTGCGCGAGGACGGCCTGCGCAAGGCGGCGGCCGGCCTGGCCAAGCTGGAGGATGTCGTCAGGATCACCCGCCGGGAATAAAGGTAATCGATTTTTAAACGCTGGCCGCGGTCAGCCCATCTAATAAGATGAAGTTTTCCGAAGAAGAATACGAGCGGCTCCTGGTTGAAAACCAGGAGCGCATTTACCGGTTGGCCCTGAGAATCATAGGCAACCGCGAAGAGGCCCTGGACGTTACCCAGGAGACCCTGGCGGCCGCCTACCAGCAGCGTGAGAAGTTCCGGGGCGAGGCGAAGATTTCAACCTATCTCTACCGGATCGGTCTTAATTACGCCTTCGCCTCGCTGAAAAAGAGGAAGCGGTTGCACCTGCCGATCGACAGCATCGGCGAGCGGCCCGGGAATCTCGACAGCCCGGCCCAGGCGCTGGCCAAGAAGGAGCGGGCCCGGCGCATGGAACTGCTCCTGGACGGGTTGCCGGCCCGCCAGAAAGCGGCGGTTCACCTGAGAATTTACGATGACCTGCCGTTTGCCGAGGTGGCCCGGATAATGGGTTGCCAGCCGGCGACGGCCCGGACGCTCTTCTTCTTCGGACTGAAGAATCTGCGCCGGATCATCAAGGAGAAGGATCCGGTCGGCGTGCTCTTCAAGCAGTCATGATTTTCAGGCGGGGTGTTAAGGCCGGCCTGGTTGGGGCGAGTCAGTCAGTTTAAAGAGAGGCGGAAAATGAGATGCCGTAATGTTGAGAAGTGGATCATTCTGGAACTGGCCGGGGAGCTGGGAGTCCGGGAGACCGCGGCGCTGGAAAGGCACCTGGAGGGTTGCCGTTCCTGCCGCGAACTCCGGTCGGAATACCGTCAGTTGAGAACGGGACTGGCGGAGGTGGAACCGGTTCCGGTCCCCTTCATATCCAGGGCCTGGAAGGTTCGGGCGGAAGGCCGGCTGCCGCGGCCCGGTTTCCTGCGGCCGCGCGTCCTGGCTTCTTCCCTGGCCATGGTGATGATTCTCGCCGTGGTGGGATTCGTCTACCTGGGCCAGCCGGATTCGCCCCTCTGGAACGAGTCGGTCCTGGCCGGCCTGGAAGGGTCGGCGCCGGTAACCACCGGAACGATCAGGATCAATGATTCCGAACCGGTGCCGGCGGTGCTGGCCCGGGTTGAACCCCCGCCCGCTCTCCCCCGGGTGGTTCGCCGGGCCGCGGTTTCCCTGGAATCGACCGCGCGGGCCGGGGCGATCACTATTGACTACCAGCCGGTCCTGAACAACCTGGACAGCGAAGAGAAGGAGATGCTGCTGACCATCCTGCGGGAGATTTGATGGAAAAACAGATCGGGTTCGCGAAAAGGCAGGTTAAAGGAGGGAACGTGTACCGGTACGGGCTATTATTCCTGGCGTTCTTTTCAATCCTGGTTACGGGTTCGTCGGCGGCCAACCCGCCCGGCGCGGATAATTCGGCTGACGGCGGCCTGGGCGTGAAGGTTCAGGGTTCCGTCGAACGGCGCGACCGGGACAACAGTTCCTTCTGGGAGCAACTGGGGACGGTCCGTTCCGAAAAGTTGGCCCTCTATCTCGAGCTGAGCTCGGAGGATTCGAAGCTGGTCGTGCCGATCATCCAGGCCTTGAGCCGGCACCGGAAGGAGGTCCAGGTTGAACGCAATGCCGCCCTGGACCGGCTGGACGGACTTCTGAAGCAGAGGGCGGGCGAGGCGGATTTGCTGCGGGCGGTCCGGGATTTTCAGAGGCAGGAAGTCGAGGCATTCCAGAAGGAGCAGCGGTTGACCGCCGACCTGCTGAGGGCGCTTACGCCCGAGAAACAGGCCCGCTACTATCTCTTCAACCGTTACTTTTCAAACCAGGTCCGGCAGGGTTTGTACCGGATGGCCGAACAGCGTCTCAAGAATCGCCAGGATGGGCCTGATGCCGGACCGTCTCGAAAAGTTTCAACACCGCCGCCACCTCCTGGTCAACCGTAAGCCCGGAGGTATCCAGGTAATGGGCGTCGGGGGCGCGCACCAGCGGCGCCACCCGGCGTGACAGGTCCTGGCGGTCCCGCTCGGCCATTTCCCGCTCGACTTCCGGAACCGGCTGGCGGGCGCCTATCTTTTCGAGATCAAGCGTTCGCCTTCCCGCCCTCGTCTTCAGACTGGCATCCAGGTATATCTTGAGAGTGGCCCGCGGAAAGATGACCGTGGTCGTATCCCGCCCCTCCACCACCAGGTTGTTCCGTTCCCCGAATTGGCGCTGGAGCGGCAGCAGGGCGGCCCGGACCCTCGGTGAGCGGGCCAGGTAGAAGGTGTTCCGGGTTACTTCCGGGGTCCGGATCTCGCCGGTCACCTCGGTTCCGTCGACGAAGACCCGGACGCCTTCCGGGGCGGGGCGGATGTCCAGCCGGGCCGTCCGGGTGATCTTCTCCAGGGCCGTTTCGTCTTCCAGGTTGACTCCCTCCTGCAACGCCTTCCAGGTAAGCGCCCGGTAGAGGGCGCCGGTATCCAGATAAAGGAAACCGAGCCGGCGGGCCAGCTGTCTGGCCAGGGTACTCTTGCCGGCGCCGGCCGGACCATCGATGGCAATGATGTGCATCGGGGATGGATGGAGGCCGCCGGCTACTCCATGATCTCCTTCTCTTTGGCCGCCAGCAGGTTGTCGACCTCCCGGATGGCGTTGTCGGTCTGCTTCTGGATGTCGTTGATGACGTGGTGCATGTCATCCTCGGAGACACGCTTCTCTTTTTCGGCCTTCTTGATCTCCTCATTTGCCTTGCGGCGCATCTCGCGGATTTCGACCCGACCCTGCTCGGCGATCTTGTGGGCGACCTTGACCACCTCCCGGCGCCGCTCCTCGCTGAGTGGCGGGATGGGAATGCGCACGCCGGTGGCATCGGTCACCGGGTTCAGGCCCAGGTTGGAGGCCAGGATCGCCTTGCCGATTTCGCCGGCCAGGTTCTTGTCCCAGGGCTGGACCATGATCAGGTTGGGCTGCGGCGTGCTGACGGTGGCCACCTGGTTGATAGGCATCCGGGCGTTGTAGGCATTCACCTGGATGCCGTCCAGCAGGGTGGCACTGGCGCGCCCGATCCGGAGCCCGGAAAGTTCCTTCTTTACGAAGTCGAGGACCCGGTGCATCTCGTTCTGGGTCTTCTGAATAGTTTCTCTTGCAACCATGCCGCCTCCTTGAAAGTATGGAAATCCTGCTCAGCTGATAATCGTGCCCAGTTTTCCGCCGGCCAGTATCTGCCTCAGGTTGCCCTTGCCGAAGAGATTGAAGACGACCACCGGGATGGTATTCTCCCGGCAGAGGGCGATGGCGGTGGCGTCCATGATGGCGAGGTTTTTCTGGAGCACGGTGTCGAAAGTGAGCCGCTGGTAGCGCCGGGCGTCCCGGATGCGCTTGGGATCGGCCGAGTAGACCCCGTCGACCTTGGTTCCCTTCAGAATAAGCTGGGCGCCGATCTCGATGGCGCGCAGGGCGGCGGCGGTGTCGGTGGTGAAGTAGGGACTGCCGGTGCCGCCGGCAAAGATGACCAGCCGTCCCTTTTCCAGGTGGCGGATGGCCCGCCGCCGTATGTAAGGTTCGGCCAGCTGGCGCATTTCGAGGGCGGTCTGAAGGCGGGTCTCAACGCCCTGTTTTTCCAGGGCCGACTGCAGGGCCAGCCCGTTGATGACCGTGGCCACCATTCCCATGTAATCGGCGGTGGTCTTGTCAATGCCCTCGCGGCTGACGACCGCGCCGCGGAAAAGATTGCCCGCCCCGATCACCACCGCGATCTGGATGTCCAGTTCCGCCGCGGAACGCAGTTCACCGACCAGCCGTTTTAAGGGTTCGGGTTCGATTCCAAATCCGTCCTCCCCCGAAAAGGCCTCCCCGGAGACCTTCACCACCACCCGCCGGTACTTTTTAGCCATGTTCTCCTTTGATTACTCGCCGCCCATCCCTGGCTGAGATCGCTATTTCAAACGCGGAAAGAGTGGCGCTCCTTCTCCAACGGCCGCCCCGGCCGGCGTGAGCCCCCAGCGCAGCCCGTTGCTGTCGGCCGGCAGTTTTTCGAGTCCCAGCCTGGACCGGATGAGGCCGCTGGTCCGGGGCATGACCGGTTCCAGGCAGAGGCTGAGCAGCCGGGCGGTCTCAGCCAGGTTGTAAAGCACCGGGCCGGAATTGTTCTCCGGCCGCCAGGGTGCGGTTTCGTCCAGGTAATGGTTGGCCGCCGTCACCACGGTGCGGGCCGTTTCCAGGAAGCCGAAGAAATCGACCGCGGCCATCCTTTCGTCGAGCTGCGGGAGCGCGGCCAGGACCTTTTCAGCCAGCCGGCCGCCGTCGCCGGCCTCCGGCACCCGGCCCTGGTGCCGGGTTCTGATCAGGTGGGCGAACCGGTGTACCAGGTTGCCCAGGTCATTGGCCAGGTCGCTGTTGTAGCGTTTCCGGAAGGCGGCTTCGTTGAAATCCCCGTCCAGTCCGAAGGGGACCTCGGCCAGCAGGAAATAGCGCAGGGCGTCAACTCCGTAAGTCCGGGCGAATTCCATCGGCTCGACCACGTTGCCGCGCGACTTGCTCATCTTCTCGCCGCCGGAGAGCCACCAGCCGTGGGCGAAGAGCTTCTCCGGCAAGGGCAGGCCCAGGGCCAGCAGCAGGGCCGGCCAGATTATGTAGTGGAAACGGATGATATCCTTGCCCAGGAGCTGGATGTCGGGCGGCCAGGTTTTTTTAAAACGGCCGTCCTCCTGCCCGTAGTCGACTCCCGAGAGATAGTTGAGCAGGGCATCGAACCAGACATAGATGGTCAATTCCGGATCGGCCGCCATCTCGGCTGGCAGCGGGATGCCCCAGGCGCAGCGGCGGGTGCAGGAAACGTCGGGCAGCGGCTGGTTGAGCAGGTTGGACACCTCCTCCCGCGCCCGTTCCGGCTGGATCATCTCCGGGTGGGCCTGAAAGTAGGCCCGGATCGGTTCCTGGTAACGGGAGAGGCGGAAGAAGTAAGTGGGTTCGGAGATCTTTTCGGTCTCCCGGCCGCAGTCCGGGCATAGGCTGCCCTGCGACGGCGTCAGGAAGGCCTCGCACGCGAAACAATAGTAACCTTCGTAGACGCCCGGGTAGATGTCGCCCCGGGCCGACAGTTCCAGGAAGACCCGCTGAACCACCCGCTGGTGCTCCGGTTCGGTGGTCCGGATGAAGCGGTCCGGTTTGATCTCCATCGCGACCCAGAGGTCGCGGAAGTTTTTGGACATGCGGTCGGCCATCTCCCCGGGACTGATGCCCGCCTCCCGGGCCGCGTTCTCGATCTTGCTGCCGTGCTCGTCGGTGCCGGTCAGGAAGAAGACCTCCCGGCCCTGGAGGCGGAACCATCGGGCCAGCGCGTCGGCGGCCACCGTGGTATAGACGTGTCCAATATGTGGCTGGGCATTGACATAGTAGATCGGCGTGGTCAGGTAGTACTTACTCATTGGGCGCGTCCTTTTCCTCGGCTTCTTCCGGTTCGGGATTGTTTCCCTGGCGCGGGCAGGAATGATGTTCGTAAGCCAGGCAGCACATCAGCCGGCTGCAGAGGCCCGAGACCTTGCTGGTATCCAGGGGCAGGTTTTGGTCCTTCACCATGCGCATGGTGACCGGTTTGAATTCCCGCAGGAAGAGCGAGCAGCAGAGACGGCGGCCGCAGACTCCGAAACCGCCCAGCATTCGGGCTTCGTCCCGTCGGCCGACCTGGCGCATCTCGATCCGGCAGTTGAAGGTTTTGGCCAGTTCCCGGACCAGCTCGCGGAAATCGATGCGTTCCTCGGCATAGTAGTAAAAGGTAACCACCGAGCGGTTGAACGAGTACTCGGCGTCGAGGAGTTTCATGTTGGCCAGCTTTTTTTCCAGGATCTTCTCCTGGCAGGTGCGGAAGGCTTCCTCGTCGTGTTCGTAATTCTCCTCGATCTGTTCGATGTCCTCGGGCGTGACCTTGCGCACGATGGACGAGAGGTCGTCTACCTTCCGGCCGGCCGGTGGTCCCGGCAGGATGGAGAGGACGATGCCGTAATCGAGGCCGCTCTTGGATGATTCGATGATTACGTAATCGCCCGGCGCGAATTCCAGTTCTTCGGGGGCGCTGAAGGGTTCGACCTTGTCAAGACGCCTGATTCGCAGTTCGGCAAATTTCATTCGTTCCCCGGGGTATGGTACGGAAGATTTTTTTGACGGTAATTCGGATTGTCCGGGTAGAGTTCGGCCGCCCGGCGGAAGGCCGTCGCCGCCCCCCGTTTCCAGACCGCCTGGCCGGTTCGGCCGGCCAGGTCCTCGCTGGCCAGTCCGAGCCGGTAGTGGTAACCGGAGGCGAAGGGTTCGACCCGGACCGCGCGCCGGTAGTTTTCAACGGCCTTCTCCAGCAGGACCGTCGAGTTGCCGAACCTCCCGGCCTGGAAGTAAAGATCGGCCAGTTGCGCCCAGTAATGGGGATTATCCGGTTCCATCCCGGCCGCCCGGTGCAGGCTTTCCAGCCCGGGCCGGCCGGTGCCCTGGGAGAGTTCCGTGAGACCGTTCTGGAAGATGCGGTCGGCCCGGTAGAGACGCGCCTGTCGGATGCCGGCGGCCACCATTATTAATATTATAAGCCCGGCTCCCAGCCGGGTCAACCACGGCCGGTTGGATGACCCCGCCCGGTCCGGCCGCCCATCCGGGCGGCCGGACCGGACCGGGATGAGAGCCGGCAGTATGAAGAGGAAGGAGGCCAGGGAGGGGTCGGAGAAGTCGAAATCGAGCTGGGCGTGGACGAAGAGCGCGATCGCGCCCCAGCCCAGACCGGCCGCCGCGCCGCCGCCGGCCATGCGCGGAGCGATCCGGCGCAGCAGCAACGCCCAGAAGGCCAGGAAGGCGCCGGTTCCCAGCAGTCCGTTTTCGGCCAGCATTTCGAAGAAGAGGCTGTGGCTGTGCTGGGTCTCCAGGGCCCGCATGATCTTGAAGCGGGTGTAGTGAACGCCGAAACTGCCCGGGCCGAAGCCGAGGACCGGTTCCCGGAGGAACATCCGCCAGGAGCTGGACCAGTAAGCCAGCCGGTCGCGCAGCGTGATCGCCTTGTCGCCCAGCAGCGGCGTCCAGAGCCCGGCGGCCCGCAGGATCAGCCAGAGTCCGATCAGGCCCCCGGCCAGGGTCAGGACCGGGACCAGCCAGGCCGGCTGGAGCCGGTCGGGCGTTCCGGTCCGGGCGCGGGCCCGCCGTCCGGACCAGGCGGCGGCCAGCCAGAGGAGCCCGGTAATCCCCAGGGCGGCCATGGCGCCGGTGGAACGGGTCAGGCCCAGCGTGGTCAGCAGCAGCAGCGACAGCAGGGCCGCCAGCGTACGCCGGTCAGCCCCGGCCTCCGAACCCAGCGAGATCGCCACCGGCAGGAGCGCGATCAGGTATCCGGCCAGGATATTGGGATAGACGAAGGTCGAGAAGACGCGGCGGGAATAAAGGCGGGCCAGTAGGTCGGGATTGGTGGTGGCCAGCAGGTTCGACTCCTTAAGGTACCCCAGGGTTTCCCGAAAGCCCCAGAAGTACTGTTCGAGCGCATACAGGCAGACCAGGATTCCGGAGGCCAGGATGACCGCGCGGAGTACGCGGCTGAATCGTTCGCCCCGCTCCCCGGCGGCGGCCAGCATTTGCACCAACAGGAAGAAGAGGAGGAAGTAATGCAGGTGTTCCAGGAAGAGACGGGTGGAACGATAAGGCGAGGTCGAGACCGCGGCGCTGATCGCGTTGACCGCCAGGAAGAGCAGGGCCGCCGCCTCCAGACCGGTCGGCCGGTATCGGGCCCGGCCCAGCAGGATCAGCCCGGCGTAAACCGCGGCGGCGGCCGTCACCGCCAGCTGGAAGAGAAGCTGCAGGTTGTAGTGGGTCAGGCCGTCCAGAAGGGGACGCAGGAAGATATAGACTGCGAACCCGGTTAACGGCAGGATAGCCGGGTTGAACCGGTTCTTCCCGGCTTTCATGGCGTAGGTTTCCGGCGGCCGGGGCCGGCGGTCCGGAATTCGGCCAGGGCCTGGAGTATTTCCCGGTAGGCCAGCGGCCGGAAGAAGTTGACGGTGCCCAGCCCGATCGCCTGGGCGCCGGCCAGGAGCATTGAGACCGCCCCGTCGGCGTCGTGGACGCCGCCCGATCCGATGATCGGCAGGCCGACGGCCTGGCGGGCCCGGTGGACCAGGTAGAGGGAGACCGGCAGGACCGCCGGACCGGAGAGGCCTCCGGTTATCCCGCCCAGCCGGGGTTTTCGCAGTTTGAGGTCGAAGACCATGGCCGGCAGGGTGTTGGCCACGGTCAGGCCGTCGCAGCCGGCCGTTTCGGCCGCCCGGGCCAGGTCTCCGATCCGGTAGAAGTCGGGCGGCAGCTTGGCCAGCAGAGGCAGGCCGGTGGCGCGCCTGACTTCCCGCAGCAGCCGTTCGATTTCGGTCGGCGCGGTGGGGTTGAAGGCCCCGCCCACGTTCGGACAGGAGAGGTTGATCTCCAGGCCGGCCGGCCCGGCTCCGGTGAGCGCTTCGGCCATCCGGGAGAGTTCCGGTCCGTTGCCGGCGATGCTGGCGATCACCGGCAGGGGCAGGGAGCGCAGTCCGGGCGCCGTTTCCTCGAGGAAACGGGCGAACCCGGGGTTCTCCAGGCCGATGGAATTGACCAGGCCCGACGGCGTCTCCGCAATGCGGGGGGGCGGATTGCCCGGCCGGGGCTGGAAGGTCACGGTCTTGGTGCAGAGGGCTCCGAAGCGGCCCAGTTCAACCAGTTTTTTGATTTCACGGCCGGCGCCGGCGGTCCCGGAAAGGAGCACCAGCGGATTGCGCAGCTTGATGCCGGCGAAGCGCAGGGCCAGATCAGGCGTTTTCGACATAGGCTTTCCAGTCAATCTCTTCGGCCGCGAAGACTGGTCCGTCGGTGCAGGCCATCCGGTAGCCGGCCCGGGTCGGTACCGCGCACCCGCGGCAAAGGCCGGAACCGCAGGCCATGACTGTTTCAAGCGAGACGTATGCCCGAATACCGGTGCCGCGGGTGGCTTCGTGCACCCCGGCCAGCATGGCGGCCGGCCCGCAGGCGTAAACGACCGGTTTCCGGTCCCGGTTCAATTCGTTCCGGAGCAGGTCGGTTACCAGGCCGGCCCGGCCGGCTGATCCGTCCTCGGTGGCGCAGACGGTCCGTACCCCCAGTTTTTGAAAGGCGGTCCGGAAGAAGAGTCCGTTCCGGTCCCGGCAGCCCAGCAGCAGGGTGGCCGAACCGGCCCGTCCCAGTTCGGCCAGGCGCCGGGCCAGGAAGAGGAGCCCGGCGGCGCCCATGCCGCCGGCCACCAGCAGGCATGGCCCGTCCGCCGCCGGGTAGTCCTTGCCCAGCGGCCCCAGGAACCGGATTGCTTCGCCGCGGCGCCGTTCGGCCAGCCGGGCCGTACCGCGCCCCTGGACCCGGTAGATGACGGTTACCGTTTCCGGTTGCAGGTCGGCGATTGAAAACGGCCTTCGCAGGAGCGGATCGGTACCGGCGCGGTTGACTTCGATCTGGATGAATTGTCCGGGGCGGGGGGTAAACCCGGCCGGCCGGCGCAGCAGCAGGCGGCGGCAATCGTCGACCCCGGCCGGCCGCCGGTTGGCCAGGATCAGGGTATCGTAATCGCGCATACTCTTCAGACCGGTTGAATTTTAACCCGGCGGAGGAGCCGTCGGATCTCTTCCGGGTTGGCGAAGGTGGTCCCGGGATACCGGACCGCCGCGGTTCCGGCGGCCACGCCGAGTCGGAGCGCTTCGGCCCAGCCCTTCGATTCGGAGAGCCCGTGCAGGAGTCCGGCGCTAAGCGCGTCGCCGGCGCCGATGGTGCTGCGCGCCTTGACCCGGGGCGGTCGGGCCCACCACCCGTCCTTTTCATCCAGAGCCAGGGCTCCCTCGGCACCGAGGGTCACCACCACGTTTTTGATGCCGCAACCGAGGAGGCGCCGGACGCCGCGAATGACTTCCGCCTGGCCGGCCGGGTGCCGGGTTCCGGTCAGTCGGGCCAGCTCGAAAAGGTTTACCTTCAGGATTTCCGGCCCGGCCTGCGTCCCGGCGGCCAGGAGCCGGTGGTCGCAATCAAGCAGTGTGCGGATGCCGCGTTCCTTCAGCCGGGTTATCAGCCGGCCGTAGAAATCGGCCGGGAAGCCGGGCGGCGCCGACCCGCAGACGGCAAAAAAAGAGCCCCGGGGGCAGGAATTATCGCAGACGAAATTCCAGAACGCCCGGAGCCTCTTTCGATCGAGCCGGGGACCGGGTTCGTTGAAGCGGTAAATGCGCCCGGTCCTGCCCTCTCTTATGTTCAATATGACCCGGTTTTCACCCTCTGCCCGGAAAAACCGCCCCGGGATACCCTCCCGCTTCAGCTGGTTGAGTATCCAGCGGCCGGTATCACCGGCCGCCAGTCCCAGCGCCCGGGTTCGCGAACCCAGCGATTTGAGACCCCGGGAGACGTTGATTCCCTTGCCGCCCAGGTCCCGGCGGGCGGCGCGCGACCGGTTGATGTCCTCGGGAACGATCTGGATTACTTCAAGGTAAAAATCCTGGCTGGGGTTGCAGGTCAGGGTGTATATATCCATCCCGTTCAACGGGAACGCTTTTTGCGCAGTTTCTTCAAACGGCGCTGGCGGCTGGGCTTCTCATAGTACTCCCGGCTTTTGATTTCCTGGAGTATCTTCTCCCGCTCGACCTCGCGCTTGAACCGCTTGAAGATCTTTTCGAAATCGTCCGATTGCCTGGTGCGGTGTCTGATCTCGACGGCTGACAAATTCTTCACCCCCTTTGTCCGTGACGCCCGGACTCTTTTTCAGACGGCGTCAACGGCGTAAATCTTGGCCTTGCAGTAGTGGCAGGACTCCTCGTTTTCGTAGTAGCCGTCCACCATGAAGCAGCTCCGGCAGCGGATGTTGCTCCGAAGTTCGACCGGCTTGGACGGGATCTTTACCGCGACCGGCTTGACCGGAGCGGTCTTGCGGACCGGGGTCTTGCCGGCCGGTTTCGCGGCGGTTTTCTTCCCGGCGGCCGGTTTCGTCGGGGCGGCCTTCCGGGTCGGACTTTTTACCGCCGGTTTGACCGGGGCCTTCTTTTTGGGGGTCGGCCGGACGACCGCCTTCTTTTTCGGCGGCGCCTTCTTGGCCGTGGTTCGGGCCGTGGCCTTTGCGGACGCCTTCGCCGCGACTTTCCTGGCGGGGGCGGGCTTGACTTTACGGATGCCCTTACCCGGCCCGGACTTCGGGCTCTTCTTCGGGATGCTTTTCTCCTTCACCTTGGACCTCGAATGGGCCATAAAACACCCCCCTTGAAATTTGGTAGTGTTTTCTAAACGGTTGATTATACATTATACGAGCCGAAAAAGTCAAGTCGGACCGGGTTGAGTCGAGGCGGCCTGGATTGCGATGGTTGATTTGACCCGGTCACAGGGTTCTGCTATGATAAAACTTTACCGTCCCTCGGTTTGATCTGTCCGCCAAAAATTGCCTTCATGGATCGAATTCGCGCCTTGATACGGCTGCCGTACCTTCTCCTGGCCCTGCTCCTGTCCAGCCGGATCGGCTGGACGGCCGAGCCGCCGGCGGTAATCTGGCGGGCCGGCAGCTCCGAGGTCCGGTTGGCCGAGGGGCGAGTGGAGGAGTTTATCCTGGAGGGCGGGGT
>JAKJFK010000172.1 GCA_022704925.1 candidate division TA06 bacterium
CTTATGGAACCGGTCTCACCCGGCCCAGGCTTCGGGCGGTGGCCGAGGGCGAGGCCTGCCTGCGCCGACTGGGCCTCGGGGGAAACCTCCGCCTGCGCCATCACGGTTCGGTGGCCCGCCTCGAGATCGACCCGGCCTCTTTTGAACGCGCCCTGCGTCACCGCCGGGCCATCTGCCGTTCGCTCGCCCGGCTCGGATTCCGGCACGTCGCCCTGGACCTGGAGGGTTACCAGACCGGCAGTCTTAACCGCGGCCTGAAACGCGCGGAAAGATGAAAAAAACGGTGGCGGTCCTGATGAGCGGCGGGGTTGACTCCTCGGTGGCCGCAGCCATTCTGAAGGAAGCCGGCTGGCGGGTGGCCGGATTCACCCTCCGCCTCCAGGACACCCCGGCCGCCGCCGAAGCGGTTGCCGATGCCGTCGCCGTCGCCGACCGCCTGGGGATTTCACACCGGGTGCTTGATCTCAGGCCGGCCTTCCAGGCCCGGGTGCTCGATCCTTTCTTTGCCGCCTATCTTGGCGGGGCGACTCCCAATCCCTGCACGGTCTGCAATCCTGAAATAAAGTTCGGGATTTTCCTGGAAAAGGCGCTCCGGCTGGATTTTGAAAAGGTGGCCAGCGGCCATTATGCCCGGATCGAATCACGCCGGGGATCTTTCTTTTTAAGGAAAGGGATCGATCCCGAACGGGACCAGTCGTATTTTCTCTACCGGTTGAGGCCGGAATCCCTGGGCCGCCTGCTTTTTCCCCTGGGCCGGCTTACCAAGGACGAGGTGCGCCGCCGGGCCGCCGCTCTCGGCCTTCCCAATTCCGGGAAGGCCGACAGCCAGGAACTCTGCTTCACGGCCGGAAGCGGTTACGCCGATCTCATCGCCCGCCGCTTTCCGGGCGCGGCCCGGCCCGGTCCCATCTACGAGCTGGACGGCCGCCGTCTCGGGGAACACCGGGGCATAATCAATTACACGGTCGGGCAGCGTTCCGGGCTGGGTATTTCGGCTTCCCGGCCATGGTACGTGGTCCGGATCGACCCGGTGAAAAACGCCCTTTTCCTTGGGCCGCGTCCGGCGGCCTACCGGACCAGGGTAAGCGTTTCCGGGGTCAACTGGATCCAGCCGCCGCGGCAGCCGGTCTTCCGGGCCCGGGCCCGCATCCGCTACCGGAGTCCGGAGGCCGGGGTCCGGGTTGAATGCGAAGGAGATCGGTTCCAGGTCGTTTTCGACCGGCCGCAGTTCGCCCCGGCGCCGGGACAGTCGCTGGTCCTTTTCCGGGGGCAGCGGGTTCTGGGCGGCGGGGTGATTGAATTCGAAGCTTCCGGGGAAATGTGTTAGAATCTCAAGGGGGGCCGGGAGCGGGTCCCGGCGATTTTTCAGGTAAAAAGCCATGGAGAGAGGGATGCGGATTGAATTTGTAAAAGCGGTCGGTTCCGGTAACGATTTCGTTATCATCGACAACCTTTCCGGGTCCCTGGAAAGGCCGTCCGAGCTGGCCCGGAAAGTATGTCCCCGACGCCTGGCCGTGGGCGCCGACGGCCTGCTGCTGCTGGAAAAGAGCGGCCGGGTCCCCTTCCGGATGCGCATCTTCAATCCGGACGGCTCGGAGGCGGAGATGTGCGGCAACGGGCTGCGCTGTTTCCTGCGTTACCTGGTTTACCGCGGCCTGCTGGCGGAAAACACGTTTGTTGAAATCGAGACCGGGGCCGGTCTCCGGCGCGGCCGGACCTCCGGGAACCTGGTTACCGCCAGCCTCGGCGCTCCGACGGAGGCCCGGTTCTCCTTCCCGGTGGAGATTGAAAACCGTTCCTTCAACGCCAGTTTCGTGAATACCGGGGTGCCCCACCTGGTGGTGGAAGTCAACCAGGTCGAGGCGGTTCCGATCCAGGAATGGGGAAGCCGGCTGCGCTTCCACCCGCTTTTCGCCCCGCGCGGCACCAACGTCGATTTCGTGGAGATCAGGGACGGCCTGATTTTCATCCGCACCTACGAGCGGGGGGTTGAGGCGGAAACGCTCTCCTGCGGCACCGGTTCGGTGGCGGCCGCTTTCGTGCTGAACCGGCTGGGCCGGACCGCCTGGCCGGCCAGGTTGCGGGCCGCTTCCGGGGAACTGCTGCAGGTTTCGGAATCGGGTCCGGAACTCCTGCTCGAAGGCGAAGTCAAACTGGTGTATGCGGGAAGTCTCCTGGCCTGAACCGCTGGTAACCGGGGTTCTGCTGTTCACGGCCGGGATCGGACTGGGCACCTGGTTCCCGTTGCCGGCCGCGGTGCGTTTCCTCCTTTTGGGCGGCGCCGCCCTCCTCTATTTCACCCTCCTTTCGGAACGGAAGGCCGGGATCGGCCGCTTCGGTCTCTCCGGATTGCTTCTCCTGCTCGGTCTCCTGCATGGGCAGAATGGACGCCTGGTCTCCGAACGCGACCTCTCCCGCCTGATGGGCACCCGGCCGCTGGTCGTGCGCGGGACCGTCCTGGAGGAATTGGCCGGAGAAGGGGCGCTGGTGATCGGCGTGAAGGCCATTGAAGCCCCGACGCCGCGACCGGAGGTGAGCGGCCGCCTGCTGGTCAGTCTTGGGGAATCGGCCGGGCTCCTGGCCGCCGGCGACCAGGTCCGGGTCCGGCTGGATCCGCTCGCGGCCGGCCGGGGCTTTTCAACCGAATATCGAAACTCGCTGGCCCGGAGAGGCATCCACACCCTGGCCAGAGTGGTCCCGGCTGATTTTTCGCTGGTGGCCGAAGCGGAAGAGGCGGCCCGGTCCGGCTGGCCGGAAAGGATGCGCTCAAGCATCCGGCGCCTTTTCGAACGCCAGGTTCCGGATGAAACCCGCCGTTCCATAATGGCGGCGGTCTCCTTCGGCTTTCAACGTCCGGCCGCCCCGCTGCGCGACGGCTTTCAGAGGCTGGGCATCTATCACCTGCTGGTCGTTTCCGGACTGCATGTTGCCTACTTCAACTATTTTTTCAGCCTGCTGCTGCTTCCGTTTCGGCCCGGGCCCCGGCTGCGGTCCATCCTTCACCTGCCCGCCCTGGCCCTTTATGCGATGCTCTGCGGTTTTTCGGCCCCGGTGCTGCGTGCAACGCTGATGGCCGGTTTTCACCACCTGGGAATTGCGCTCAACCGGGAATCGCGGCCGCTTAACGCCATCAGCCTGGCCGCTTTTGTGCTCCTGGTCCGGGATCCCGGCCAGCTCTTTGAACCCGGCTGGCAGCTTACTTTTGTCATCACCGCGGCCCTGATTCTCGGCGCTTCCCGCTGCCGCCAGCTTTTTGAAGGCTTGCCCGGCTGGCTCTCCGGAACACTGGGCGCCACCCTGGCCGGCCAGGCGGCCGGACTTCCGCTGGGTGCCTTCTATTTCGGCCAGGTGCCGCTCCTGGGGTTGATCGTCAATCCGTTCTTCATTCCATTGGCCGGGCTCCTGGTGCTGGAATCATTCCTGATGATCCTGGCGCCCTGGGGGCGGGAATTGTTCGCCGCCGCCGGCGGCCTGTTATCAGCGATTTTCGTCGAACTGGCAAGTCGGCTGGCCGAATGGCCGCCGGCCTCCCTCCAGGTCCCTAAAGGTAACCCGGTTTACCTGTTGCTCTACCTGCCGCTGGCGGCACTTTTGATTTTAAGCCGGGAAAGGGATACAATAAGGACGGCCGGAGCTCAAAATGCTAAAGAAGACGATCGAGACAATCCAGGAAACGGAACACCGGGCTGAAGCCCTGGTGAAAGAGGCCGCCAGTGAAAAAAACCGGCGGCTGGAGGCGGTTCGGAAACGCCGGCCGGAGCTGGAAGCGGCGGGTGACCAGGAGGCCGCTTCTGAAATCAAGAAGCTCGCCGGAGACTTTGACGCCAGACGGCGGAAGCAATTGGAAGGTGTGAAATCCGATCTGGATGAACGCCGGGCGGATTTGGGCCGCCGTTTTGAGGAAAACCGGGCCGCCGCCTTCGATTACCTGCTGAAGGTCCTGACCGCCAAA
>JAKJFK010000173.1 GCA_022704925.1 candidate division TA06 bacterium
CGGCCGGGTAACCCGGCTCCAGCCCGCCGATCACCGGTTCCCGGTAGTTGGCCAGTTCCACACCGAGCAGGAAGACCAGCACGAAGGCCAGGAATCCCAGCAGTAAATTGTGCACCGAGCCCATTACCAGGATCAGCATCCGCTTGCCGGCCGGCTGGGCGAAATACTCGTCCCCCTTCGGCGTCGCGCGGCCGTAATTCTCCTCCCCGGCCAGTTTCACGGCACCCCCGAACGGAATCAGCGAAACCTGGTACTGGGTGCCGCCGCGCTGAAAACCGAAGAGCTTCGGACCAAAGCCGACCGTAAAGAGCTCGACGCGCACCCCGGCGCGGCGCGCCGCCCAGAAGTGTCCCAGTTCGTGGCTGATGATCAGAATCCCGAAGACCAGCACGACCGAAAACAGGTTCACCAGAAAAGAAAGTATGGCGTTCATCAATACTCCCTATTTTATCACAATGTACCCGCGCGCGGGACTCTCAATCTTCCCGGCCGGCCTTGAAATCGGCGATGATCTGCTTAAGGGCGGTCTCGAGCGAAACCCTCGGCCGGTAACCGATGGTCGCCTCCAGCCGGGTCAGGTCCGGCACCCGGCGCCGCATGTCTTCAAAGCCCTCCTTGTAGTCCTGCTCCGGATCCAGGTGTACCAGCGGCGACCGGCTTTTGCAAAGCGTGCGGATCCGCCGGGCCAGGTCCTCGATCGTCACCTCTTCCCGGCTGCCGATGTTGAAGACCCCGCCGACCGCGGCCGGGGACTCGACCAGACGGCCCAGCGCCTCGATCACGTCCGAGACGCAGGTAAAGCAGCGGCTCTGGCGCCCGTCCCCGTAAATGGTGATCGGCCGTCCCTCGAGCGCCTGCCGGACAAAACGGGGGACCACCATGCCGTAACGTCCGGTCTGGCGCGGGCCGATCGTGTTGAAGAGGCGGACGATGATGACCGGCAGTCCGGCCTCGGCGGCATAGGCCAGGGCGAAGAACTCGTCCAGGGCCTTGCTGCAGGCATAGGCCCAGCGGCGGATGGTGGTGGCGCCGAGCACGATGTCGTTCTCCTCGGCGAACGGCACGTTTTCGTTCTTGCCGTACACCTCGCTGGTTGAGGCCAGCACGATCTTGCGCCGGGCGGCCGCGCAGGCCTCCAGCAGGTTGCAGGTCCCCTCGACGTTGGTGCGCAACGATTGCAGCGGCTGCTCGATCACCGTCCGGACTCCCACCGCGGCGGCCAGGTGAAAGACCGCGTCGGCCTCGCCAACCAGCCGTTCCAGGACCGGCCGGTTCAAGATCGAATCAACCAGGATCTGCAGGTTGGGATGATGCTTGACAGCCTCCAGGTTCTTGAGGCGGCCGGTGCTCAGATCGTCGAGCACCGTCACCCGATGCCCGGCCGGCAGCAGGTGCTCGGTCAGGTGGCTGCCGATGAAGCCGGCGCCGCCGGTAATAAGGTATCGCATGGTTTAAGTGCCCTCCTGCCAGGAGGAAAGGTACTTCTCCTGGTCCGGGGTGAGCCGATCGATTTCGACACCGCTGGCGGCCAGTTTCAGGCGGGCCACCTCGCGGTCGATCTCCTCCGGAACCGGGTAGAGCCCCGGCTTGATCCGGCCCCGGTTCTTCACCAGGTGCTCGGCCGAAAGGGCCTGGTTGGCGAAACTCATGTCCATGACCGCCGACGGGTGCCCCTCGGCCGCGGCCAGGTTGAGCAGGCGGCCCTGGGCCAGCAGGTAAAGGCGGCGGCCGTCGGAAAGCTCGAACTCCTCGACCTGGTCGCGGATCAGCCGGCGGGCCCGGCTGAGCCCGGCCAGGGCCGGGATGTCGATTTCGACGTCGAAGTGGCCGCTGTTGGCCAGGATGGCGCCGCTTTTCATGACCCTGAAGTGTTCCGCCCGGAAGATGGACCGGTTGCCGGTGGCGGTGATGAAGACATCGCCGAACCGCGCCGCCTCAAGCGAAGGCATGACCAGGAACCCGTCCATGAGCGCCTCCAGCGCCCGGACCGGTTCGATCTCGGTGACGGCCACGATCGCTCCCAGGCCGCGGGCGCGCTGGGCGATGCCGCGGCTGCACCAGCCGTAGCCGGCCACCACCACCTTCCGTCCGGCCAGCAGCAGGTTGGTCGCCCGCAGCAGTCCGTCGATGGTCGACTGGCCGGTCCCGTAGCGATTGTCAAACAGGTGCTTGGTGTCCGCCTCGTTCACCGCCACGATCGGGAAACGAAGCCGGCCTTCACGGGCCAGGTTGCGAAAGCGGATGACCCCGGTGGTGGTCTCCTCGGTACCGCCGAAGACCTCCCGGCAGAAAGCCTCGTCCCGGCGGTGCGCCTGGCTGATGAGATCGGCCCCGTCATCCAGCAGCACGGAGGGCCGGGCCGACAGGACCGCCTCCAGGTGCCGGTAATAGGCGTCCCGGTCCTCACCCCGGACCGCGTGGACGTGTATCCCGTATTTCACGGCCAGGGCGGCGGCCACCGCGTCGTTGGTGCTCAGCGGGTTGGAGGCGCACAGAAAAACCTCGGCGCCGCCGGCCTGGAGCGCCAGGGCCAGGTTGGCCGTCTCCGAGGTGACGTGCAGGCAGCCGCCCAAACGCAGGCCGGCGAAGGGGTGTGACTGCGCGAAACGCTCCCGTATCGAAAGCAGCACCGGCATCTCCCGGCCCGCCCATTCTACGCGGTTGACACCCTCGTCGACCAATCCCCGATCCCTGATCTCAAACTCGGCCATAAGCCTCCTTCGCATCGCACCGGAAAGCAACCGTCCTCCGGAAGGGGACCGGAGACCCTGGAACCGGTGCTCTTGACAAGATTAAAATTTTATGTTCTACTATGTAAAAACAATCGATACCCGGTTTCGGAACCAGATCTTGAAAACAGACGAAGCGGAACGACAACTCTGAAACGATGTCGCGACAACGGTTTGCGACTTAATAAAGTTACTCGAAAGGGGGTGAAAATTTATGGCGACTAAGAAAAAGCCCGTCAAGAAGGCGGCGGCTAAGAAGCCCGCGAAGAAGACCGCGAAGAAAGCCACTAAGAAGGGTTGCTGCAAGTAAGCAAGCAACGGTCGTAAAGGAAACGGGAGATATCTTCTTTCGAACGGTTTGACAGGTCGTAAACTTCGCCGCGGCGAGACAACAGAAAAGATTGATGTCTCCCTTTTTCTTTTCCGAAGAAGCCCGGCTCGTTCACCAGTATAAAATCCAGGTTCTTCCGCCTCAGCTTCGCCCGCCCCGCCTCCACCAGGTTGTTGGTCTCCAGCGCGCACCCGATCAGCGTCTGTCCATTCTTCTTCAACCGTCCGCAGCCGGCCAGTATGTCCGGGTTCGGAAAGAGGGTGAGCGAAAACTTGCGCTTGCATTTCAGCTTGGTGCGCCGAAAGCGCGGCCGCCAGTCGCCCACGGCGGCCGTCATGAAGAGCGCCTGGCAATCCGGGAAGTGGCGGCGCAGGGCGGTTTCCATCTGGCGCGCCGTTTCCACCCTGACCACCTTGACGCCGGCCGGGTTCTCCAGCCCGGTCGGACCGCAGACCAGCACCGCCTCGTGTCCGCGCCGGACGGCCTCCTCGGCCAGCAGGTAACCAAGCCGGCCGGTGGCCGGGTTGCTGATATAACGGACCGGGTCGATCCACTCGCGGGTGGGGCCGGCGCTGATCAGTATCTTCATGGCTGGCCCTTGGAATTCTTCTGCCTTAAATAAGCCGGTATGTCATGATTGGCGGTCTCAGGCGAGGCGCCGCCCCCGGTTTCACCGTTGGTGTTAAAGAGCGTGACCTCCCGCTTGTCTGTTTCCTCATTTCTTTTGTTGGGCCGGGGCGGGCGCGGCGGCGTGGG
>JAKJFK010000174.1 GCA_022704925.1 candidate division TA06 bacterium
GATGATATGCCGGAGCGCTGCGCTTTTAAGCTTCTTTCCCGAGGCCGCGGCTCCGCGACTCACCTCGTTCCGGACCCTCGGCTTCAGGGGAAAGACAAAAAAGCAACTCCGCGACGGCGCTCATCGAAGGCCGCCGCTTAAAGGGAAAGGACGAAAGGCAAAGGCGAGGATGGGCATCAAATGAGGCGTCCGTCGAGATATTTCAATCGGATTTCCATGTGAGACTTTGGGCGTGAGGCCGATGAGAAAGAAGGGCTGGCATATCCCGGAGGAGACCATCCGCCGGCTTTCGCTTTACCTGCGTACCCTGCGTTACCTGGAAAAGGAGGGGGTGCGCGTCATCTCCTCCGAACGCCTCACCAAGCACCTTCACATAACCAGCGCCCAGGCCCGCAAGGACCTGGCCTACTTCGGCTCCTTCGGCCATCCCGGGGTCGGGTACAATGTCCGCCGCCTCCGCGAGAAGATCGAGGAGATACTCGGCCTGGACCGCCACTGGGACGTCATCCTGGTCGGCGCGGGCAAGATGGGCGCCGCCTTCCTGGCCTACCCGGGCTTCCGCCGTTTCGGTTTCAAGATTCGCGCCGCCTTCGACAACAATCCCGCCAAGATCGGTCAGAAGATTGGCGGCATCCCGGTACTGGACGACCAGCGGATGGAGGAGTTTATCCAGGCGAACCGGATCCGGGCGGCCATCATCACCGTGCCGGCCAGCGCCGCCCAGGATGTAGCCCGGCGGCTGGTCGGCAGCGGCATTACCGCCATCCTGAACTTCGCCCCCCGCTACCTCTCCATCCCTGAGCACATCCACATCAAGAGCGTGGACGTGGCCATGGAGTTGGAGAATCTGGTCTACTACCTTACTAATTCCTGAACGACTTCAGGCGCTCAGGACGTGGGCGAGTCGGTAGGCCGCCCGGTCCAGCTTCAGCCGCTTCCGGGCCTTCTTCAGGTCAACCACCACCACTTTTTCTTTTTCCAGCCCGACGCAGACGGCCTGCCTGCCCTCGGCCAGCGCCTCGACCGCCCGGGCGCCGAAACGGAGAGCCAGGCAGCGGCTCCGGGCCGACGGGGCCCCCCCGCGCTGGATGTAGCCGAGTACCGAGTACCGGACCTCGCCCGGGTAAAATTCGGCGATCCGGGGTGCGAGTTGGGCGACCTCGACGGCCCCCTCGGCCACCACCATGATCATGCTGCGCTTTCCCTTGGCCCGGTCGGCCAGCAGCAACTCACGGATCGCCTCCAGGTCAAAGGGCACTTCGGGGACCAGGATGGCCTCGGCGCCGGCGGCCAGACCTACCTCCAGGGCCAGGAAGCCCTTCTCCCGTCCCATGACCTCGACCAGGAAGATGCGTTCGTGGCTGGTGGCGGTATCCCGGATGCGGTCGATGGCCTCCAGGGCGGTATTGACGGCGGTGTCGAAGCCGATGGTCTCGGTGGTGCCGGAGATATCATTGTCGATGCTGGCCGGGATGAAGGCCAGCGGGTGTTTCCACTCGGCCACCAGGGTCTGGCTGGCCGCCAGCGAACCGTCGCCGCCGATGACCACCAGGCTCCCGATGCCTCTCTGCTCGAGGTTCCGGTAGCAGGCCCGCCGGAAGTCCGCCTTCCGGAAACCCGGGCAGCGGATGGTCTTGAGCACGGTGCCGCCCAGGTTGATGATGCCGCTGACCGAGCCGTGGCCCATTTCCCGGAAATCTTTTTCGTAGAGGCCCTGGAAGCCGCGTTCGATGCCGACTACCTCCCAGCCGAAGGCCAGGGCGCGCCGGACGACCGCCCGGATGGCCGGATTCATGCCCGGGGCGTCGCCGCCGGTGGTGAGAAGTCCGATCCGCCTGGTTTTCGTCATTTAAAGAAGACCCGGGCCAGGTCCAGCCAGGCCTTGTCGACCACCTTCAGGTTGGCCAATGCCTCGGCCAGGGGCACTCCGATGACCTCCTGGCCGCGCAGGGCGGCCATCATGCCGAACTTCCCTTCCGAAACCAGCTCGGCCGCCTTGACTCCGACCCGGAGGCCCAGGATCCGGTCGAAAAGAGTGGGCGGGCCGCCCCGCTGCATGTGTCCGATCACCGCCGAACGGGTCTCGACGCCGGTCTCCTTTTCGATGTAATCGGCGATCTTTTCGCCCAGATTCCGCTTCTTGAGGATGATGTGTCCGAAGGCATCCTTCTCGCCCAGCGGCTCCTCCCCGTCCTCGCTGAACTCGGTTCCCTCCGAGACGACCACCAGGGCCACCTTCTTGCGGGCGAAGACCTGTTTCAGGTGGGCGGCCATGGCCGCGTAGTCGGGTTTGAACTCGGGCAGCAGCGCCCAGTCGGCGCCGGCGCCGAGGGCGGTGTAGAGGGCCACCCAGCCGGCGTGGCGTCCCATCACCTCCAGGACCATGATGCGGCGGTGGCTGGTGCCGGTGTCCAGCAGGGCCCGGCAGGCATCCAGCGCCCGGGTGACCGAGGTGTCGAAGCCGAAGGTGTAATCGGTCGCGGAAAGGTCGTTGTCCATGGTCTTGGGTACGCCGACCACCTTGACCCCGCGCTGGTGCAGCTTGTTGGCCACGCCCAGGGTATCCTCGCCGCCCATGGCCACCAGGGCGTCAATGCCCAGTTTCTTGAGATTCGCTTCCACCTGCTCCGGGGCCCCTTCCTTCTTGAAGGGATTGAAGCGGCTGGTGCCCAGGATGGTGCCGCCGCGGTCCACCAGCGGCTCGACCTCCTTGAGTCCGAGCGGGATGGTGACGGCGTTGTAGGGTCCCTTCCAGCCGTCCAGGAATCCCACGCACTCGTAGCCGAAATCCAGCGCCCGGTAGACGCAGCCCCGGATGGCCGGGTTCAAGCCCGGGCAGTCGCCGCCGCCGGTCAGAATGCCGATCTTCATTGCCTGCCTCCCTTGATTGGTTTGAGAGTATTGTCTGGTTCTTTTTTGAGGTTGTCGATCCGCCCGGCCGGCGCGGCCGGACATGTTTTTTATTATTTAACGCCGAACCTTCCGCCCGGACCGGGTCGCGACGCCGGGCGCGGCGAGCGCCAGAATTCTTGCGGCCAGCAGGGCGGCGTTCTGGGGTCCTTGGCTTCCCAGCCCCAGCGTGGCCACCGGTATCCCGCGCGGCATCTGCAGGATGGCCAGCAGGGCGTCCAGCCCGTTAAGCGGTCCGACCGCCAGCGGCACGCCCAGTACCGGCAGAGTTGTGTGGCTGGCGATGAACCCGGGCAGGGCCGCCGAAAGACCTGCGGCGGCAATGATTACCCGGACGCCACGGCCGGCCGCCTGCTGGGCGAAGGCGGCCGTCTCATCCGGCTGCCGGTGGGCCGAGAGCACCTTGACTTCGTAATCGATTCCGGAGGCCTTGAGCGTCTCCTCGGCCGGGGCCAGCGCCGGCAGATCGGACTTGCTCCCCACTACGATGACCACTTCCGCCATGATCGCCTCATCCTTGCTTCAGGCGCTCCAGGGCTTCCAGGATGCGGGTTTCATCGATGGTGACGGAGAACCTGATGTACCCCTCGCCGTGAGGCCCGAAGCCGTTTCCGGGCGTGGTGAGGATGCCTTTTTTTTCGAGCAGGTGGCCGGCGTACTCGGCCGAGGTGCGTCCGGCCGGTATGGCCACCCAGAGATAAAAAGTGCCGGCCGGCATCCGGGCCGCCAGCCCGTAGCCGTTCAATCCGGCGATCAGGGTTTCCAGGCGTTTCCGGTACATCCGGCGCAGTCCGGCGGTGAACGCCTCCGGGCCGGCCAGGGCGGCTGCGGCGGCGGCCTGGACCGGTTCGAAGACCCCGGAGTCGAG
>JAKJFK010000175.1 GCA_022704925.1 candidate division TA06 bacterium
CCTGCCGCTGCCGGTGCCGCCGGAGTCGCCCGAAGGGCTTTTTTTAAGGCAGGTGCGCGATGAGGCGCATCGGTTCGCGGTCGGTTATCACCGGCGGCTGCGCAGCCGGAAGCTGACCGCCTCCTGGCTGGATGAGATCCCCGGCCTGGGTCCGGTCAACCGCGCCCGGCTGCGGCGCGCCTTCCCATCGGCGGCCGCCATCCGGGCGGCGACCGTCGAGGACCTGGCCGCGGCCGGAATCCGGCCGGAACTGGCCCGGCGGGTCAAAGAGGCGGCCGGTGCCGGGCCCGGTTAGAATTCGTCGCCGATGCTGGTGTCCGGTCCGTCCGGGACCTTCACGAAGAAGCGGCCGCCCCGGGTGAGTATTTCGATTTTGTCGAGAGTGAAGCTGTCGGGCAGGATCCGGATGTGGGCGATATTGTCGCGGGGGATGACCACTACCCGGGGCTCCTCGTCGATCTCGGTCCGGCGCGGCGCGTGAAAGTGCACGATTCCCCGTCCCTCGACCTGGATCCAGTTTTCCGAAATTTCGAGCACCCGACCAAGGAAGAGCCAGAGGCGCTGCTCGGCGAAGTATTTCTTGAAGCGAACCTTTACCATCCTGCCCTTGATATCCATTCCGTCTCCTTTTCTTTAAGGTTGAGCCGGACCTTTGGAGTGCCCGGAACCGGCTGCAGTCAACGTTTTTCCCACTTGAGCAGTTCGGTGATCTGGGCCAGGGTGCCGCCGCGCTGGATCTCCTCGCGCAGCCGGTTCTCCTTCTCCAGCACGTCCATCGCCCGGTTGGCGAACTCCACCGCCTCGGCCCTGGGAATGACCATCACCCCGTCGGCGTCGCCCGCCACCCAGTCCCCGGTCATCACCCGCTGGCCGCCAACGGTGATCGGAACGCCGATCTCGCCCAGACCCTTCGGTTCGCCGGCCTGGGGGCAGATCAGGCGCGAGAAAGCCGGGAACTTGAGCCCGGCGATGTCGCTGGTGTCGCGGATGGCGCCGTCGATGACCACTCCGGCCAGTTTCTTCACGACGGCGCTGCTGGTGGCCAGTTCGCCCCAGACCGCCGGGGTGCGGCCGCCGGCCTCGATGACGATCACCTGGCCCGGCTCGGCCTGGTCGACCGCCTCGACCGGCTTGGCCCAGTCACCGGGATAGGTGCGCACCGTCAGTGCCGGGCCGGCCATCTTCAACCCCTTCCAGGTGTTGATTGGCCGGATGCCTTCCAGACCGGCCGCCCGGTGGAGGGCGTCGGAAAGGTTGGCGGTGGAGACCTTCCTGAGGACCTCGAGCAGCCCTTCCGGGCCGACCCGGCGGTAGAGTTCGGTGTTGCCCGGCCGTTTCTCCTTGAGGGCCTTTTTGAAAAGGCGGGTGGCGGCGGCCGCGTCGGGACTCTTGGTGATGGCCCCGCCGACGATGAAGATGGAGGCGCCCGCCTTCAGCGCCTGGACCGCGGTCTCGGTGTTGAGGCCGCCGGCGGCGGCCAGCGGCGCCTCGACCCGGCGCGCGAGTCTTCGGATCAGGTCGAAGGATTGGCGCCCCTGCATCTGCTCGTCGATGCCCAGGTGAACATTGAGATAGTCGATTCCGAAACCGACCAGTTCGACGGCCCGCGCCTCGACCGATTCAACGCCGAGCAGGTCGGCCATGATGCGGGCCCCGTAGTTGCGTCCGGCCAGGACGCACTCCTTCAAGGTGGCGTCCGGCGCGTTGCCGAGCACGCAGACGATGCCGGCCCCGGCCTTGGCCGCCATCTCCACCTCCAGCCGGCCGGCGTCGAAGGTCTTCAGGTCGGCCACGATGGTCTTGCCCGGAAAGAGTTCGCGCAACTTGCGGACCGAGTCCAGGCCGACGCTCTTGATGAGCGGCGTGCCGGCCTCCAGCCAGTCGGCGCCGCCCTGGACCGCCTCCCGGGCGACCTGGAGAGCCCGGGCCAGGTCGATGAAATCAAGTGCCACCTGAATGACCGGTTTCATCTGTTTTTGCCTCCGGAATTCCTTGAAGAATTATTGAATGCCGCGGGTTCCTTTAATTTGAAATATGATACCACAACCGGCCGGCGCCTGTCTTTGTCCGGCCCGGTTCCGCCTCGCCTCGGGACGGGACGGAATCGGTTGCTTTTTTGAACCCTTTTCGGTTACTTTATATAGATCGTGGAAAGGGTGGAACCACCGGCCTGGCGATACCTGGAACCCCCATCCGGAGCGGTGCGATGGAAATTCGGGAAAGGATTGAATCTTACCTGGTCGAGCGCCTGGTTCCCTTCTGGCTGGACCGGGTGGCCGATCCGGACGGCGGCTTTCTCACCTATTTTGATCGAAACGGCCGGCCGACCGGCCAGACCGACAAGACCCTGATCCAGCAGACCCGCACCCTCTTTATGCTGTCCCTGCTGGAGCGGAGCGGCCGGGGCGCCGGCCGGGCCGGAAAACTGGCGGCCGCCGGGCTGGATTTCCTGCTGGAAAAGTTCTGGGACAAGGAGCAGGGCGGTTGGTTCTGGATAACCGACCGGGGCGGCCGGCCCCTCCAGTCCGACAAGATCGTTTACGGGCAGAGTTTCGCCATCTACGCCCTGAGCGAGTATGCTCTGGCCGTCGGCGACCGGCGCGCGGCCGATTATGCGGTCCGGACCTTCGACCTGCTCCAGAAGTACGCGGCCGACACCGCCTTCGGCGGCTACCGGGAAATGTTCCGGTCCGATTGGAGCCCGCGGCCCGGCGGCGACCTGGGCGGGGACCGGAAGTCCTTCGACGTCCACATGCACCTGATGGAGGCCTTTACCAGCCTCTGCGAGCTGACCGGCCGGGAGATTCATCGCCGCAAGCTCCGCGAGGTGGTCCGGGTGCTCTGGGAGCGCATGCTCGATCCGGCCAGCGGTACCGGGATCGCCCAGTTCGAGCTCGATTTCCGGCCCCGGCCGGCCATCAGCTTCCGCACCGTCTGGGGTTCCGACCGGGACCACGGCGGCCGGCCCCGGCCCCTGGACAACACCAGCTACGGCCACAACATTGAGTTCTTCTGGCTTCTGCTGCGCAGCCTGGAAGCGCTCGGGGAACCGGCGGCCCCCTACCGGGCCCGGCTGCGCCGCCTGGTGGAGCACACCCGGCGTTACGGGCTGGACGAGCGGTACGGCGGACTCTACGTGGAGGGGCGGACGGCCGGGCCGGCGCGGGACCGGCAGAAGGAGTTCTGGCAGCAGGCCGAGGCGCTGGTCGGTTTCCTGGACGCCTACCTTCTCTTCGGGGAACGGCCTTACTGGGAGGCCTTCCGGAACATTTTCGATTTTGTCTGGACGAAGGTCATCAACCACCAGGCCGGCGAGTGGTACGCCCTGCTGGACCGCCGAGGCCGGGTCCGCTGGGATTACCTCGGCCACGCCTGGAAGAATAATTACCACACGGTGCGTTCCATGACCGAGAGCTTGAAGAGGCTGGAGCGCATACAGGGCCGGCCGGAACTGGCGGCCGGGCTGGAGTGAGGAATCCGCATGAATCCGAAACTTAAAACCGGTCCTTACCTGGACCCGGTCCGGCTCGGGGAATTGCTGAAGCGGATTGGCCGGGTACGGGTGGCGGTGATCGGCGACCTCTGCCTCGACATTTACTGGCTGGCCGATCTTACCCGGAGCGAACTCTCGCGGGAGACGCCCCATTTCCCGCTGCCGGTGATTGAGGAGCGTTTTTCGCCCGGAGGCGGCGCCAACGTGGCCGCCAACCTGGCCGCGCTCGGCGCGGCCCGGGTGACCGTCCTGGGCCTGGTCGGCCGCGATTGGCGGGCC
>JAKJFK010000176.1 GCA_022704925.1 candidate division TA06 bacterium
CCCGTTGCTGCGCGGTTTCGCCCGCAAACCCGCCCTGCCCTCTTTCCGGGACCGTTACCGGTTGAAGTCGGCGGCCATCGCCACCTACCCGATGTACCGCGGGCTGGCGCGGCTGGTGGGCATGGATGTCCTGGCCACCGGGGATACCCTGGCTTCAGAGGTGGCGACCCTTAAGAAGCACTACCGGAATTACGATTTCTTTTACCTGCACGTCAAGAAGACCGATTCCTACGGAGAGGACGGTAATTTTGCCGCCAAGGTCAAGGTTATTGAAGAACTGGATGGTCTGGTGGGCGAGGTGCTGGGGTTGAAGCCCTCGGTGCTGGCCATCACCGGGGATCACTCGACTCCGGCCCGGCTGGCCGGCCATTCCTGGCATCCCAACCCGTTCCTGCTGGCTTCGGAATGGGCCTTGACCGACCAGCTGGCCGCCTTTTCCGAAAGGGAGTGCCGGCGGGGAAGCTTCGGGGTCTTCCCGGCCACCGAGATTATGCCTTTGCTGCTGGCTCACTCCCGGCGTCTGAAGAAGTTCGGGGCGTGAAGCGGACCACGAAGCAGTGCATCGGGCAGCGTTTTACCGCTTCCTCGAAATCCTGTCCCTTCTCGTAATTCATCCGGGGCAGGTTGTCTTCGATCACGATGGCCCCGGACTTGGTCACCTTGGCGCAGAGTCCGCAGGCAATACAACCCACCGGGCAGGCATCCTTGACCGTTTTGCCCTTGTTCCGTGAAGAGCAGGCCACGTAGGTCCATTGCCGGCGCGATATCAGGGTGACGAGGCGCCGCGGGCAGGCGGCCACGCAGCGTCCGCAGGCGACGCACTTCGCTTCGTCGATCACCGGAAGACCTTCCTCGCCCAGGCTGATGGCCCCGAACGGGCAGGCCCGCAGGCAATCCCCGTAACCCAGGCAGCCGTAAAGGCATTCCTTGGGACCGCCGGCGGTGAGGTTGGCCACCGTGCAGGTCGGGATGCCGGTGTACCGGAAACGTTCCTTCACCCGGCTGCGGCCGCCCTGGCAGCGGAGTACGGCCACCCGCTTTTCGACCAGGTTGACCGATTGGCCGGTCAGCGCGGCTATTTTGGCATTCGTCTCGGCATTGCTGGCCACGCAGATGCCCGGGTCCACCTTGCGGGCGGCCAGGAGTTCCGCCAGGGCCCGGCAGCCGGCCGCCCCGCATCCCCCGCAGTTTGAACCTGGCAGCAGTTCCTCGATTTTGGCCACCAGCGGGTCTTCGGAGACCGTAAAGAATCGGGCGGCGAAGGCCAGCAGGACCGCGAAGGCCAGCGACAGCCCGCCCAGTATCAGGATGGAAGTTCCGACCATGGATGTTTTCCTCTTAGAGTAGTCCCGCGAAGCCCATGAAGGAAAGGGCGATCAGGCCGGCCAGGATCAGGGTGAGCGGCGCGCCCTTGAGCGACGGCGGAATGTCGGCCAGCGACAGCTCTTCGCGGATACCGGCCATGATGATCAGGGCCAGCATGAAGCCCAGCCCGGAGCCGATTCCGAAGAAGAGGCTGGTGACCAGCGAGTATTCCCGGATGGGGATCAGGATTGCCAGGAAGAGAATGCAGCAGTTGGTGGTGATCAGGGGCAGGAAGATGCCCAGGGTTCGGTAGAGGACCGGGCTGGTCTTCCGGATGAACATCTCCACCAGTTGCACCAGGACCGCGATGACCAGGATGAAGGTAACGTTCTGGAGGAAGATCAGGTTGAACCTGACCAGCAGGTAATTGTTGATGAGCCAGACGATGGGGGCGGTCAGGGTCATCACGAAGGTGGTGGCCGCACCCAGGCTGAGGCTGGAACTGAGCTTGTCAGTCACCCCCAGGTAGGGACAGGTGCCCAGGAAGTAGGCGAAGACGAAGTTGTTGATGAGAATGGAACCAAGCATCAGGAGTACGATTTCCTTCAGCATCGTCAGCGCCTCCGTGAAACGAGGTTGAAGAAGCCGAGCACCGCCCCGAGCGTCAAAAATGCCCCGGGGGGCAGGATCATGATCACCCAGGGCTGGAACCAGGCGCCCAGGACCTGGATCCCGAAGAGGGACCCATAGCCAAGCAGTTCCCGGATGCATCCGATCAGGAGCAATGCCCAGAGATAGCCGAGGCTGTGGCCAACGGCGTCCAGGAGGGAGTTAAGCACCGGGTTCTTGAAGGCAAAGGCCTCGGCCCGCCCCAGGATGATGCAGTTGACAATGATGAGCGGTACGTAAGGGCCCATTGCCTTGGAGAGGGGTGGGAACCAGCCGCGCAGGAAGAGATCGACGATGGTGACGAAGGTGGCGATGATCACCACGAAGACCGGGATGCGCACCGAATCCGGGACGAAGCGCCGCAGCGCCGAGACGGCCACGTTGGAGCCGATGAGAACGAAGGCCACCGAAAGAGCCATGGCCAGGCTGTTTCTGGCCATTCCGGTTACCGCCAGGGAGGCGCAGAGGCCCAGCATCAGCCTGAAGGGCGGAACGTTCTGCCAGAGCCCGAAGAGGAAGTCCTTCTTTAAGGTCGCTGTTTTTTCGTTCATTGCGGATTGACCGTCTGGTTTTCCTTGAGTATGAGCGGACGGTATTTTTTGATCAGGCCGTTGACGATGTTCACCACCGCCCGCGAGGAGATGGTGGCCCCGGTGATGGCCGGGATTTCGTTATCTTTGGTACGGGCTCCCTTGACCAGGGCCACGGCCGGTTCCAGGACCAGTCCGAGGAAGCCCGCCTGGAAGGCTTTTTCGCCGATCTTGCCGCCCAGGCCGGGAGTTTCGACGTTCTCCAGGACCTTCAGGCCGGTGGATTTCTTGAAGTCCGGGGTGACCCCGATGATCAGGTTGATCTGGCCGCCATAGCCCATGCCCTGGCCGGGCAGGCTGTAGCCGGCCAATTTTCCCGCGGCGTCGAAGACCTCGTAATAGACCGTTTCGGCGTCCGCCTTCTTTTCGGTGAACTGGACCGCTCCGGGCACGACCGCCAGGACGGCCTCCCGGATGGCCCGGGCCTGCTGTTCCAGCACCCGGGGCTCGACTTTCTGGTTGATGAGGGCGAGGCTCACGCCGGAGACGACCCCGGTCAG
Organism: candidate division TA06 bacterium; assembly: GCA_022704925.1. GTDB lineage: Bacteria > Ratteibacteria > UBA8468 > MWAK01 > MWAK01 > MWAK01. Next base: position 3,065 of record JAKJFK010000176.1, read on the forward strand.
GGTGAGGATGCCCAGCAGCATGGCGATTTTTTTCATTTTTGGGCTCCCTGGCTGCCGAACGGCCTGGGACGGGTGCCCAGGTTGATGAGGGGGGACAGGGCGTTCATGAAAAGGATGCTGTAGGCGACGCCTTCGGGCATGCCGCCGAAGAGACGGATGATGACCGTGAAAACGCCGCAGCCGATTCCAAAGATCCAGCGTCCCTTTCTATGGACCGGGGTGGTTACCGGATCGGTGACCATGAAGAAGGCGCCCAGTACCAGGCCGCCGGAGAGCAGGTGGAAAAGCGGGGGCGGGAAACGGTCCGGGGCGGCCAGGTTGAAGCAGGCCGAGAGGACGAAGGTGGAAAGCAGATAGGCGGCGGTCGGCCGCCAGTCGGCGTATCCCCGGGCCAGGATGAAAAGGCCGCCCAGCAGGAGCAGAAAGGCGCTGGTTTCTCCGAGGGAGCCGCCGGTGAAGCCGAAGAAAAGGTCGTGGTATGAGGCGTAGACGTGGCTGAACTTGGCCGCGCCCAGCGGCGTGGCGCTGGTGACCGCGGTGGCCGCGGCCTTCTGGTAGTAGAAGGGCGCGACCCAGGCGGTCATCTGGTTCGGGAAGGTGGCCGAGAGGAAGGCCCGGCCCAGGAGAGCGGGGTTGAAGATGTTGGAACCCAGCCCGCCGAAGATCAGCTTGCCGCCCACGATGGCGAAAGCG
>JAKJFK010000013.1 GCA_022704925.1 candidate division TA06 bacterium
CCCGCCGTTAAAGCTCCCGTAATCGGGATGGGCGAGGTAATCGCGGGGGAGCGGCCGCGGCTCGACCCGGGCCAGCGCCAGCGGCCGGCTGACCGACTCGGCGCCGTCGATCAGCGACCAGTCCCAGTGGAGCGCCTCGGTCTCCCAGGTGAAGAGCAGGGCGTAAACGGTGAATCCGGCATTCACGTAAACGCCCAACTCCTCCAGGGTCGGCTCCTCCGGGAACTGGAGGCCGAAGTCGGCCCCGCCGCCCACCCAGCCCTCGACCGCGAAGATCTCGTCGGCGCCCACGCCCAGGGAACCGCGGACATAGGGACCGATCGCGAAGCGGCCGTTAAGTTCCAGCGGCGAAAGGGTGACGATGCCCAGGCTCAGGTCGGCCGAGACCGAGAGGCTGACCTTGGCGTAGGTCGGGATGGGCACCGGCCCGGCCATGACCACGAAGGGCCAGGACTTGCTGAAGGAGGCCTCGCCGCTCAGGCCGACGTAACCGGCCCAGTCCCACTCGCTCGCCTCGGCCACGTACTCGCCCTCGATGTCCACCTTGGGCGTCAGGCTGAAGGAGAAGCCGGCGAACTTCCCGGAGTCGATCTTCTTCTCCTGCTGGAGCCCCTCGAATTCCAGGCCGATCTCGGCGCTGCCGTCGCTGCCGGCGCCGCCCGAGATGGTCGGGATCAGCTTCATGATGAAGGGCTGGCTCCCGAAGAAGGGGATGTCGGAAGGGATGGCCCCGGCGTCGGCCCCTTCGGAGAAGACGTTCCAGTTCAGGCCGGCCGAGGCCGAGTAGCTGAAGTTGCCGCCCAGGTCAACCGGCCGCAGGGGCAGCAGCGGCATCTTCTTGATGACCAGGAAATCGGCCTCCTTGATCTCCGATATCCCAGCGCCGCCGGTCACCGCCTGGACCCCGAGGCGGCCGCCCACCCCGAAATCGCGCCCCATGTTGAAGGTCGCCGCCACCGGCCCGGTATCGCTGGCGGTGATCTCCTGGGTCCGGTTCGGGGCGATGAAGCGCACGCTGGCGGGCGTCTGGCCGGACCAGGCGATGGTGGCCGTGAACTCGACGTTGAAGTCCACCCCGTCCATGAAGTTGGCGTCCGGCGGGTAGCGGGAGGCCACCTCGGCCACGGTCGGGATGCTGTAATTGTCCGGGTAGAGAATGAACTCCTGGAAGAGGTTGCCGCTGGCCGGGAGGGTAAGGTTCCGGGAGGTCGGCAGGTAGCCCGCCCGGGCCAGGCCGATCCCGTAGTCGCCGGCATCCAGGGCGGTAAAGATACACTCGCCGTTGCCGTCGGTCACCCGGCCCGTGTCTTCCAGCGTCACCTCGACGCCGGCCAGGAACTGAGAGTTGGAGCCGTCCAGAACCCGGACCAGCAGGGCCGATTTGCCGTCGCCGCCGCCGTTGCCGCCCACCAGCGCCGCCATGTTCATCTCGCCCGAGGGTATCCGGATCGAAGAACTCCGGCGGCCGACCAGAACCGGCCGGAAGGTGACCGTGAAGGACTTCGACTCGTTCGGGGCCAGCGTCTGTCCCGAGGCCAGGTCCTCGGAGATGACGAACTCCGTCTCCGAGTTGACCCCCTCCAGCACCGACAGCTGGCCGATGGCGTGGTTGACGGTGTCCAGGTTGGTCAGCGTGAAGGTCTTACGGGCCTGTCCGCCCAGGCTGACGCCGCCGAAGTTGTAACTCGGCGGTTCGCAGCGGATCAGGGTGCTGTTGAGGGCGTTGCCGGTGTTGAAGGTGTCGTGCTGGAACTTCGGCCAGGCCGCTCCCTTCCGGTAACCGCCATTCTCGGCGTTGACCGCGTAGAGGTTGCCGCCGGCGCCGGCGATATAGACCGTTCCGTCCGGACCCAGGGCCGGCGACGAGTACATCTCCTTGCCGACCAGGTAGGTCCATATCACGCCCAGCGACGGATTGACCGCATAAAGGTTATAGGTGTGGTAGGTGGTCTGCCAGGTGACTCCGAAGTAGAGGGTGCCGTCGGTCCCGATGCAGGGCGTGCTGGGCGTCGCTCCCGACGGGAAGAGGGTCGACTTGCCCCCGCCGGGACTGGAAAGATTGATCCCGTAGAGAGCACTGTTGGTGCAGCCGATGTAAAGATAGCCGTTGTTGTGAACGACCGGCTGGTTCATCATCGGCGAACGGTCGATGAAGTAGGTGAGCCACTGGACCGAACCATCGTCCGGGTTGACCGCCCGCAGGTTGCCGGCGGAGTCGCCCAGGTAGATGGTCCCGTCGCTTCCGACCGCCGGCGTCCCGAGCATCGCCCCGCTGCCGTAAGAATCCGCCTGCGGAACGACCACCTCCCACTTCAAGCTGCCGTCCGGGTAGAAGGCGTACAGTTTCCGGGCCGTCCCGGTGCTGGGCACGTAGATCGCCCCGTCCAGGCCGATGACCGCCGTGGTGTTGATGCCGCTGGAGGCCGGCGTCGACCAGAGGGTCTCGCCATCCTCGGACGCGATGGCATAGAGGGTGGAGCCGTAGGCCAGGTAGATGATCCCGTCCCCGGAGACGGCCGCCGGCTGGTTGATGGTACTCCCGCCCATCGTCTTCTCCCAGCGCAGGCCGCCACCGGGATTCAGGCAGTAAAGGTGGCCGTTGCTGCACCCGGCCAGCAGGCCGTTGTCCGGCAGGATGACCGGCGGCGCGTGGAACTCGTTCCCGGCCACGGTGAAGCGCCAGCGGATGCTGCCGTCGGAGGGGTTGATCGCCTTGAATTCGGAGTTGCCGCCGATATAGACGGTGCCGTCCCGGGCCACCGCCGGCGAGGTCCGGTTGGTGCCGCCGTAACTGCAGGTCCACTTCAGGCTCCCCGGCGTGGCCCCGAAAAGAAGGGACGCTCCGAGCAGGCCCCAGGCGGCCGCGACCATTATGATTGACCGCTTCAGGATCTTCATGAAGGCCTCGCGCTTTTGTAAAAGAGATGAATCGATAAAGTATGTTCTTCGTGCAAAACAAAACCATCCGAATCAATTATACTAATACTTTTTACTTAAAAAGAAGGGCGGCGTCAAGCCGGGCGACTCAAGATACCCGGGGTGAAAGCGGGAAAACCGGACCGGAAAAGCCGGCCGCGCGCGCCCGGATAAACGAAATCTCGGGAAACTCAACTGATAAATAAAGGACCTTCAAGCGTGCCCGTTTCGTTTGACAGAAAGGGGCCGCCCATTTAAAATGTTTATTTTTTTACCTTGAGAACCGGGCCGTCAAAGCGGCCCCGGCACTCGCGCACCCCTGGATAATGGAGACGAACATGAAACTAAAGCACCGCCGCGGCGCCGCCCTGCTCCTGCTGCTGACCGGACTCCTCCTGGCCCGGACTCCCCTCTTCGGCCAGACAGCGGCCGCCCCGGCCGGCCTGACCCCCTCCCGCAACGCCATCCTGGTCTCCTGGGACGGCGCCGACCGCCGGACCGTCCGGGAACTGCTGAAGGAGTCGAAACTGCCCAATATCGCCGCCCTGGCCGCCGAAGGCTCCTTCCAGGAGATCCAGGTGGTCGGCCACGCCACCTCGACCAAGCCCGGCCACGTCGAAATGCTCACCGGCCTGGACGCCCTGACCACCGGAACCGTCACCAACCAGAAGTACCGGCCGGTACCCGAGGGATATACCGTCTTCGAGCGCCTCGAGCAGCATTTCGGCCGCGACCGGATCAAGACCGTCTTCCTCTCCAGCAAGACCGGGAACGTCGGCGGCCGGAGTCCCGAGGAGGCCACCGCCGCCGAGGTGGCCAAGGCCAGGCGCAAGTCCAAAACCATCACCGACACCGCCCTGGCCAGGATCAGGATCCCCGGCGACACCTTCTACCTGGCCAAACAACAGATAGACCTCTTCGACGCCCGCGACCGCAAGGCCGGTCAGACCGGACCGCTGGCCCTCAAGTACCTGTCCGACGTCAAGGGAAACCGCTTCTTCATGTTCATCCACTTCGCCGATCCGGACAAGGAGGGGCACAGTTTCGGCAGCGGCAGCCCCGAGTATGTCCAGGCCATCATCGAGTGCGACCGATGGCTGGGCAAGTTCATCGAGTGGCTCAAGCAGGAGAACCTCTACCAGTCGACCCTGGTCTATGTCAACGTTGACCACGGCTTCGATCCGAACGCCACGAGCCACTCCAACGCCCCCGACGGCTGGCTGGCCACCAATGACCGCCAGGTAAAAAGGTCCGGCATCCTCTCCGACGTCCCGGCCACCATCATGGCCCGTTTCGGCCTGGATATTCCGGCCCTGAAACCGCGGCTGCTGGGCGCCGACCTGGCCGGACCGGTGCCTCCCGACCGCGGCCTCCGCGTCAATTTGCTGCCCAAGGCCGGGGGCCAGGAGTATTAGACCGGCGGCCGGATCGGCCCCGAAGAGGCTCGCCGGAAATTCATCAAGCAGCGGGAGACCGACCGCGACGGTTTCGTCAGCCTGGAGGAGTTCCGGGCCGGCAGTCATTAAGCGAGGCCGGGGGCCGGCCCGACAGCTTGCCAAGCGCCCGCCTTTTTGATATTCTAACCGTTAAGCCAAACGCCTTCTTTTCACCCGTCCATCCGGAGAAAGCCATGAAGAACGGAGCCCGCGTCGCGTCTGAAAAATTCGAGGTGATCGTGGCCGGCGGCGGCCCGGCCGGGCTGGCGGCCGCCTGGGCGGCCGGCCGGGCCGGCGCCCGAGTCCGCCTGTTGGAACGCTACGGCTTCCTTGGCGGCATGGCCACCGCCGGCCAGATCGGCTCCATCCTCGGCCACTACGTCACCGAAGGGCAGCCGGCGGTCACCGGTTTCCTGGAACGCCTGATCAATCGGATGGCCAGCCTCGACGGGACGGCGCCGGCCTGGGAGCAGGCCCGCCGCCGGCCCGGCATTTCCTTCGACGTCGAACTCTTCAAGTACGCGGCCGACCAGCTGATGCTGGAGGCCGGCGTCGACCTGCGCTTCCACACCTTCGCCTGCGGCGTCCGGACCCGGTCCGGCCGGCTGACCGGCCTCGAGATCGCCAGCAAGGACGGCCGCGGCCTCCTATCAGGCCGGATCTTCGTCGACGCCACCGGCGACGCCGACCTGGCCGCCTGGAGCGGTCTACCCTTTCAAAAGGGACGCCCAGAAGACGGCCGCGGCCAGTCGATGGGCAGTATCTTCCGGGTCGCCGGCATTGACGAGGCGCGCCTGACGCCCGAGGTCCGCCGGGAGGCGCACGCCCGCCTGAAGGAGCTGCGCGACCGGGGCGAACTGACCATCTACAACCAGTCCCTGGGCGGCAAGGGCAGCACCATCCGGCCGGGCGAACATACCTTCAACCTGACCCGGTTTCCGGGCGACGCCACCCGGACCGCCGAGCTGACCGCCGCCGAGCTCTTCCTGCGGCGGGAGACCCACCGGATCGTCGAGTTCCTGCGCCGGAACGTGGCCGGCTTCGAAAAGAGCTACCTGGCCGCCAGCCCGGCCAACGCCGGCGTGCGGGAAACCCGCCAGATCGAGGGGCTGGCCACCCTCTCGGCCGGGGACGTGCTTGAGGGACGCAAGTCGGAGACGAGCATTGCCCGTTGCGCTTACTGCATCGACATCCACTGCCCGCTCGGCTACACCACCGGGAATATCCATTACTGCCACCAGGACTGTCCGTCCACGCTGCCCTGCCCGATGCTGGAAAAGTACCGGGACCGGCTGCCGAAGACTTCCGAAACGGGCATGAGCAGCCTCCGGCCGCCCGCCGGCGACTGGTTCAACATTCCTTACGGTTGCCTGGTCCCACGCGGCAGCCGCAACCTCCTGGTCGCCGGCCGCTGCATTTCGGCCACTCACCAGGCGATGTCCTCCATCCGGGTCATGGCCACCTGCATGGCGACCGGCCAGGCCGCCGGCATCGCGGCCGCCCTGGCGGCCCGGGGCCGGATTCCGGTCTCCGAGGTGCCGGTCTCCGAAATCCAGGCCCGGCTCCGGGAGCAGGGCGCCCTTTACTGAAAAAAGACCGCGCCGGGGGCTGAAGATGGACTGCCGCCGCCTCGATCCGGAATCCTCCGCCCCGGAAGCCGCCGCCTTCTTCCTGCCCGTGGCGGCGGCCGGCCGCCGCCGGTTCGGCGACCCCTTTCAAGCCGCCGCCGACCGGCGCCTGGCGGAACGCTACCGGATAACCTGCCTCTTCCCGGACTTCCCGGAGATGCCCTGGTACGCCGACCGGCCCGACGGCACCGTCCGCCAGGAAAGCCGACTGCTCGACCTGGTCAACGGCCGGGTCTCCGGCGTTCCGCGGGCCGCGCCGCGGCGCCGGCTTCTGATCGGCTTCAGCAAATCCGGCTGGGGCGCGGCCGCCTTTCTCTTCCGCCATCCGGAATCGGTCGCGGCGGCCGCCGCCTGGGACGCGCCCTTTCTCTACGACAGCCTCTCAGACCCGGAAATGGAAACGGCCTTCGGCGATGAAACCAACCTGAGACGCTACCGGCTGCTGGACCTGGCCGAAACGGCCGACCCGGAACTTAAAGAACGGCCGCGTCTGCTCCTGGCCGGCGGCGATCTTTTTCTACCCGATCTCGAGGCCGCCCGCCGGAAGCTGCTCGAAACGGGCGTCCCCCACCTTTACCGGGATGACCTCCGCCACCCGCACCGTTGGGACGGCGGCTGGCTGGAAGAGGTGTTCCGCCTCACCCTTTCCCTGCTGTAAACCGGCCGGGAACTTGACCGGAACGAACATCTCCGGCATAATATCTTCCCGAAAGCCGACAGCCCATTATATTCATAACCAGGCGAGGCGCGGTGAATAATATCGAAGCGATACTGACCGAACGCATCCGGCGGACGGGCACCGTCGAGAGCTTCCGTTTCACGACCGGGGAGCCCTTTGCCTTTCTGCCCGGCCAGTTCCTCAAGGTCAACTTCGCCCCGGACCGCAACGACAAGGAGCTCAACAAATTCCTCTCCTTCTCCAGCGCGCCCGGCCGCTCTTATCTCGAATTCACCAAGCGGTTGAGCGAAAGCGTCTTCTCCCGGCGCCTGGCCGCCCTCAAGCCCGGCGACCGGGTCCAGATCCAGGGGCCGCTCGGCAACTGCGTCTTCCAGGATGATTACCGCGAAATCACCTTTCTCATCGGCGGCATCGGTATCACGCCGGTCATCTCCATCATCGAGCACGTCATGGAGAAACGGCTGGATACGCGCATCAACCTCTTCTACTCCAACCGGACCGCTGAGGAGATCGCCTTCAAGGCCGAGCTGGACGCCTGGGCGGCGGCCAACCCGAACCTGCGGATCATCTACACCATCACCGGCGAGGCGGCGCACGACCCCCGCTTCTTCAGCGGATATATCAACCAGGAACTGGTCAGCGGCAACCTTAGGGCCATCCAGGACCAGGTCTTCTTCATCTACGGCCCGCCTTCCATGACCTGGACCATGAAACAGCTCTGCAGCGAAATCGGCTGCGTTCCCGGCCGGGTCAAAACCGAGAACTTCGTTGGTTATTGAAGCGCGGAAATAAGTTGGAAGGGTATACAGGAAGCTTAAAAGTGGGCCCAGCAGGACGGGATCGGCGCCCTCGCCTCCCACTGCGGCTCGGGTCGGCCATTCGCTGGTTTGTCTGAATAAGATTCAGAAACAATGATCGCCATGAAGCAGAGCGAAGCACGCTTCATGGCCGTGAAGTGTGCGCTGAGCTCGGTCGAAGCGCTCTACTTCACGGCTCTCTTCGATCCCTGCTTTGTACAAGAAGCGTAAAAGTGGGCCCAGCAGGACGGGATCGGCGCCCTCGCCTCCCACTGCGGCTCGGGTCGGCCACCCGCTGGCAACGCTCCTTAATCAGTCGCGTCACCTGACTTCGCTCTCTTCGATCCCTGCTTTGTACAAGAAGCGTAAAAGTGGGCCCAGCAGGGATCGAACCTGCGACCAAGGGATTATGAGTCCCCTGCTCTGCCGCTGAGCTATGGGCCCTGGCTATTATTATACTACACCGCCGGCCGGATCCGGCCGTTTTTAAGATGGAAAACCGGCCCTTTTAAAAATCAAAACGGTCCGGCCGTTTTTACCTTGACTGGCAAGCGATGCGCTGGTATGCCCCCGCCTATTCCCTTGTCCTGATTGCTTTCCAGGAAATCAACCCGCCGTTTTTCCTTTGCCCACTTGACAAAAACCGTATCAGCAGGTACAATACCTTTAAAATCGAATTTCCGGGTTCGCAAGACCCTGGAAAATTCAAAAAAGAAAGGGGGTGAATTTAAATGAACAAGGCTGAGCTGGTAAATGCCGTCGCCAAGGCCGTCGCCACGAAGAAGGACGCCGCCGCCGCCGTTGATGCCACCCTGGATGCTATCACCGCTTCGATGAAGAAAGGTCAGGCCGTCACCCTGGTCGGTTTTGGAACCTTCAAGGTCGTAAGGAGAAAGGCCCGCACCGGTCGCAACCCGCGCACGGGCAGGACGATCACCATCGCCGCCAAGAAGGTCCCTGTCTTCAAGGCTGGCAGCGCGCTGAAGTCCGCTGTGAAGTAAGATTTTAAAAAAGGACCGGGCAGGTTGAAAATAACGCAACCTGCCCGGTTTCCTGTTTCAGGGAAGAAAGCCACGACCGGAATCCCGGGCCGCGGCCTTTTTTATTTCCACTCCACCAGCTTCACCCCCGGCAGCTTCATCAGGTGGGGAACAACCTGGTCGGCCAGGTTGCCCTCCTTGTAGCGGACCATGAACTCCAGCTCGGTGCGCGGCGGCGGCGATTCGACCCGGATCCGGGTGCCGAGGATGACCAGCGGCCAGCGCTTGAGTTCCCTGACATAGTATTCCGGGGTGGTCTCGCCGGCCTGCTGGATGACCAGGATGTTGTAATTGTCGCGCTTGAAGAGGTGTTCGAGCGGCCGCAGAAAGTAGAGGGCGATCAGGGTGATCGCGGCCGCGGCCAGGCCCACCGCGTAGAAGCCGCCGCCCACGGCCAGTCCGATGGCGGTCACCACCCAGAGGCAGGCCGCGGTGGTCAAGCCCCGGATGCGGCGGCGGTCCTGGATGATGGCCCCGGCGCCCAGGAAGCCGATGCCGGTGAGGGCGCCGGCGGCGATGCGCGAGGGGTCAAGACGCAGGGCCGGCACCGAGGCGAAGGTGCCGGCGGCCCCGCCCAGGGTTATCATCTGGAGCGAAATAACCAGCACCAGGCAGTTGCCGACGCAGACCAGGATCATGGTCCGGAAGCCGGCCTCCCGGCCGTGGCTCTCCCGTTCGATACCGATGATGCCGCCCAGGGCGACCGCCAGCACCAGGCGCATCACCAGTTCCAGCTCGTTTAACATTAAGGCCTCCCGGATCGCAGGCGCGGCGCCGGCCAGGGAGCGCCCCGCGCTGCCAGGCGGAATGGGACCTTCCTCAAACCCTGGCCATGGGGTAGTTTAGCACTTTTACAGCGGCCGGGCAAATAGGTTAAAATTAGTTTCATGCGCGCCGAATCAATCTTGATCCCGCTGACCGCAGCGCTCCTGCTGGCCGGGACGGCCGGCCTGGAGGCCGCGCCCAGGGCCGGGGAGACGTTGCGCTACCAGCTCAAGTGGAACGTGGTCTCCGGCGGCTTCATGAACGTTTCGGTCGAGGAGGCGGCCTCGGTGGACAGCGAGTCCACTTACCACCTCAAGGCCTACATGGAGACCGGCGGCCTCTTCAAGAAACTCTACCCGTTCACCGCCAACATCGACTCCTACCCGGCGGTCAGCGATTTCCTGCCCCGCCGCTACCTTTACCGCTCCAACAGCAAAGAGGAACGAATCGCCGAGACGGTCGACTTCAGCCGGACGCCGCCCGAGGGAACCTGGAAACTGGACAAGTTCGAGTACGACCGCAACCGCAGCCAGAAGAAGTCGGACCGGATCAAAACCTCCGGCTTCTTCCAGGACCCGCTCTCCATCATCTACTACCTGCGCGGCCAGAAGCTGCAGGTCGGCTCCACCCTCACGGTACCGCTCTACATGGACCGCCGCGAGTACCGGATCGCGGTCAAGGTGACCCGGCGCTCCTACCTGCGGGTGATGGGCCGGGTCTGGGACACGCTGGTGGTGGAACCGGACACCAGTTACAAGACCCTGCCCTTCCAGCGGGGCACCCTCTGGATCTTCTTTTCCAACGACGCGGAACGCCTTCCCCTCTACTTTACCGCCAAGGCTCCGCTGGGACTGGTTTCGGCCACCCTGGTCGAGATTACACGTTAAGCCCCGGGCCGGTGATCATGACCGTACTGGCAATTGACACCACCGGGCCGGTCCACAGCCTGGCCCTGGCCGAGGATGGCCGGCTTCTGGCCGAACGCACCTTCGAAGGTGACCTGCTGACCGGCTTCTGGCCGGAGCTGGAGACCTTCCTGGCCGAGGCCGGGCTGACTCTTAAGCAGATTGACCTCTTCGCCGCGCACCGCGGTCCCGGCTCCTGGACCGGCCTCCGCTTCGGCCTGGCCGCGGCCAAGGGCCTGGCCGCGGCGGCCGGAAAACCGCTCTTCGCCCTCGCCGGTCCGGAGGTCGAACGGCTGGCCCGTCCCGGTCGGAGCGCCGCCGGCGCGCTGGCGGCGGCCGCCCGGACCGGCCGGCCGCCGGAGGAGGTGGCGGCCGAGTACGGCTACCAGCCGGAGTTCAAGACCCTGGCCGAACGGCGGGCGGCCGGAAAACGGAAGAAGTCCTGAAAACATAAGGTGGGAGGCCTCATGACCAAGATCATTTTCTTCACGGTTGACGGCCGGATCGGCGGCACCGAGAAGATGATATTGACGCTGGCCGCCTCGCTGCCCCGCGACGAATTCACCCCGATCATCCTGACCATCAAACCCGTCGGCCCGCTCCACCGGCTCGCCCGCCAGGCCGGCATCCCGGCTCACTCCCTGCGCATCGAAAGCCGGGGAGAGGCCTTCTTCGCCTTGCTGCGCCTGCTGCGCTTCCTGCTGGCCCAGCGGCCGGAAATCCTGCACACCTTCCTCTTCGGCGCCAACCTCCTGGGCCGGCTGGCCGGCTGGACCGCCTCGGTGCCGTTGATCATCTCCAGCCAGCGTTCCACCGATCCCTGGCGCCGCAGTTACCATAACCTCCTCGACAAGATCACCGGCCCCATGTGCCGGCTGGTGGTCAGCAACTCCGAGGCCGGCCGCCAGATGCTCCTGAAGAAGGCCGACCTGCCGCCGGAGAAGGTGATCACCATACCCAACGGCGTCGAAACCGTCCAGCCGGTTGACCGCGACCGGGCCCGGGCCGCCCTCGGCTTCACCCCGGACCAGGTGGTGGTGGGCGCCGTCGGCAACCTGCGCACGCCCAAGGGTTACCAGTACCTGCTGCCGGCCTTCCGGGAGGTTTACGCCGGCCACGCCAACCTGCGCCTGGTCATCGCCGGCGAGGGGCCCCTGCGCAAGGACCTGGTCAGCTTCGCCCAGCATCTCGGATTGAGTTCGGTGGTCTCCCTGCCCGGCTTCCACAAGAACCTGCGCTTCTTCTACTCGGCCCTGGACCTCTTCGTGATGCCCTCGCTCTGGGAGGGCATGCCGGTCGCCCTGCTGGAGGCGATGTCCTACGGACTGCCGGTGATCGCCACCTCCGTCTCCGGCATCCCGGAAGTGGTGCGCGACGGCCAGGAGGGCTTTCTGGTGGAGCCGGCCAATCCCCAGCAGATCGCCGAACGCCTGCTCCAGCTGGTCGAGACACCCCAGCTCCGGGCCAAACTGGGCGGCCGGGCCCGGGAACGGGTGGCGCGGGAATTCTCCCGGGAGCAGATGGTCCAGGCATACGCCGACCTTTACAGAACGCTTCTCCGCACATTATAATACTTCCGGCCGCCGCCAAAAACCGGCGGCCGTAACCAGGCCACGCTTAAGTTTCGTCCGGCCGATCAAAAAACGGCGCCGTCCGGCCGGGCGAAGCAAAAACAAACGCACCGGGACGGCGCCGCCACCGCTATGTTCGGATTCGGAGAACTGGTTTTGAAGGGCGGGATCCTGATGATCCCGATTATCTTCTGTTCAATCCTCTCCCTGGCCGTCATCCTGGAACGGGCCATCAGCCTGCACCGCGAGCAGGTGAGCAGCGACGCCTTCTTCAGCAAGGTCGAGGAACCCGTCCGCCGCAACAATATCGTGGAGGCGATCGAACTCTGCGACCAGACCAACGGCTCGGTGCCGCGCATCGTCAAAATCGGCCTGCTGCGCCATGACCGGAGGCCGGAGGAGGTGCGCGAGGCGATCGAGGAGACCGCCTCCTTCGAAATCCCTTACCTGGAAAGATACCTGGGCATCCTGGCCACCGTGGCCACCGTCTCGCCCCTGCTGGGCCTGCTGGGCACGGTGACCGGGCTGGTGCGGGCCTTCATGGTCATCCAGATGAAGAGCGGCCTGGTCAACCCGGCTGACCTGGCCGGCGGCATCTGGGAGGCCCTGATCACCACCGTGGCCGGCCTGGTGGTCGCCATCCCGACCTATGTCGCCTACAACTATTTCGTCAGCCGGGTCAACGCCATCGTCACCGAGATGGAGAAGAGCGCCAGCCGGCTCATCCAGCTCCTCGCCATGAGGGAAGCGCCGGCCGAATAAGAGCGCGCCGCCATCAGATGCAGACGATCAAGTTCCCAAGGCACTACCGGATCACCAACGGGCAGCTGGACATGGCGCCGTTGATCGACATGGTGCTCAACCTGCTGATTTACTTCATGCTCACCTCCAGTTTCCTGATGCAGCCGGGCCTGAAGATCAAGCTGCCGGAGGCCAAGACGACCGAACCCGGCGTGGCCAAGCCGGTGGTGGTTTCGGTAACCGCCGACGACCGCATCTTCTTCCGGGACCGGCAGGTATCGGTCGAGGAGCTGAAGAACGCGCTCGAAATCCAGAGCCGCCAGGGTCATTTCATCCTGCTGGTCAAGGGCGACGAGTCGGCCCGCCACGGCCTGGTTGTCCAGGTGCTCGACCTGGCCCGCCTTTCGGGGGCTGAAAGGCTGATCATCGCCACCAGTCCGGAAATCTGACCCGTCAGCGGCCGGCCGGCCATGAAACTCTTTCAGAAAGCGCTGACCATCTCCTTCTTCTTCCACCTGGTCCTGCTGCTGGTCTTTGCCCTGGCCCTCCCGAACCGGCAATTCCAGTTTCACCAGCTGCCGGTGGAACTGGCGCCGCTGCCGGCTCCGGAACCGCCTCCCGCCCCAGGTTTCATGCGGAGCGACCAGGTTCGCCTGGACGGCCGGACGGGCCCGGACGCCATCCGCATCTACCTGCCCGCCTTCGCCAGCCATTCCGAACCGAGCGCCTCCAGCACCGAGGCCGGCACCCCGATCGTGCCCCGGCTGCCGAACCTTGACCTGATCCCGGAGGCCCCCGGCGGCCGGGTGGACCTGGCCATCCGGGCTCCCGGCGAGGATGCCGGACTGATGGCCCCGATCCGGACCAACGCCTCCCTCTCCGGACCGGCCAGCCGGCGCCGGAGCGTCTACAGTCCCCTGCCCCGTTATCCCAACTGGGCCCGCGAACGCGGCGTCGAGGCCTACCTGGAGCTCAAGTTCTGGGTCGAACCGAACGGAAGCGTCCGCGATGTCGAGATCCTGAAGAGTTCCGGCTATCCGGACCTGGACCTGGTGGCGGTCGGCACGATCGGCCGCTGGCGTTTCGAGGCCGAACCCGTCCAGGCCAACTGGGCCATCCTGCCTCTCCGCTTCCAGCTGCGGTAATCAAGGGCGCCGGCCGCCGCGGCGCGCTGAAACCGGGAGGGCGGCTCCCGTTCCTTCGGGATAAGTATCTTGCCTGAAAGATCAAAACCGGGTAAAATATACTCTTGGTCCCGCCGCCGGTTCGTTTTGAGGCCGCGCCGGGACCGATTAAATGCCGAAGTGGTGGAATTGGCATACGCGCTGCGTTCAGGGCGCAGTGGGGTTTATCCCCATGGGGGTTCGACTCCCCCCTTCGGCACTTTGGTGGCAGCCCTCGAAACGAGGGCACTCTCACGGTCAAGCAGTTGAACCACGGCCGGGGAGTCGATGGGAGGCCGTTTACGAAAGGCGACCGATCAGGGAGCGTTTCGTGGCCGGGTGGCCGACCGGAGCCTCGCCGTAATTCCGGCGGGCGGAGGCGCCGACTCCCCCCTTCGGCACGTTGGTGGCAACCCTCGAAACGAGGGCATTCCCACGGTCGAGCATTTTAACCACGGCCGGGGAGTCGAGGGGAGGCCGTTTACGAAAGGCGACCGATCAGGGAGCGTTTCGTGGCCGGGTGGCCGACCGGAGCCCCGCCGTAATTCCGGCGGGCGGAGGCGCCGACTCCCCCCTTCGGCACCGTTCGACTCGCTTCGCTCGCTCACGGCGGGATCGTCTCGAATAGAACGGCTTCACGGCTCTGATGTTTCTGAATCGTATTTCAGACGAATTCTGTAAATGAGCGAGAGGGACTCGCTTCGCTCGCTCACGGCGCTCCCACGGTCGAGCAGTTGAACCACGGCCGGGAATTTTTTTGATCTTTTAAAAACGATTTAGTGGCACCGCCTCGATTCTCGCTTCTCGATTCTTCAAAGGGGGGGACCCTTCCCGGGGGAAGCAGGGGAAAGGATTCTGGATGGACTTTCAGGAAGTCATCCGAACCAGGCGAAGCATCCGCTCCTTCTCCAACCGACCGGTCCCGGAAGAAACGCTGGATCGTATCCTGGACTCGGCCCGGATCGCCCCCTCCGGCAACAACCGACAGCCCTGGAAGTTCGTGGTCGTCAGGGATCCCGCCCTCAAGCAGCAGATCGCCGAAGCCGCCTACCAGCAGGACTTCATCGCCCGGGCGCCGGTGCTGGTGGCCTGCTGCGGCCGCCGGTATGCCTGCCCCTACGAACCGCACGGCGACCTGGCCTACCTGGTGGACTGCGTCATCGCCATCGACCACCTGGTCCTGGCCGCCCGCGCCGAGAGCGTCGGAAGTTGCTGGGTCGGCGCCCTGCACGCCGGTCCCATCGATCGTCTTCTGAATCTCGACCGCGCTTTCACAACGTTAATGCTGGTGCCGCTCGGGTACCCGGCCCGGGACGGCGCCTTCACTGAAACCGACGACCGGAAACCGCTCCGGGAGACCGTCGTCAAACTCTGAGGCCGCGCCGAACGCGGTCACAAGCCCATGCCTAAAAAAAGAACGCTCCGGAAATCCAGCCGCGGGTTCACCCTTCTGGAACTGATGGTGGTCCTGATCATCCTCTCCCTGCTGGCCATGATTGCCCTGCCGCGCTTCTTCAGCCGGGTCGACGAGGCCAAGATAACCACCTCGCGGGTCCAGATCCAGAACCTGGAAACCGCGTTGCGCCTCTTTTACCTGGACAACGGCTTCTATCCCACCACCGAGCAGGGGCTCCAGGCGCTGGTTGAGGCGCCCGGTGACGCCAAGCACTGGCGCGAGGGCGGCTACCTCGAGAAGAAGCAGGTTCCCAAGGACGGCTGGGGCAATCCCTACCTCTACCGGGCGCCGGGCGAAGGCGGGCGCGAGTATGACATACTCTCCCTCGGCCGGGACGGCAAGGAGGGGGGAACCGGAATCGATGCCGACCTCAAGAACTGGGAAGAAAACGAATAAGCGCGGCTTCACCCTGATCGAACTGGTGGTGAGCGTGTTAATCATGGCCACCGGCCTGCTCCTCCTGCTGGTTTCGATCCGCCAGGGGCTCCAGACGGGCCAGACGGCCCTCCGCGACCTGGAGGACTCCATTCAGGCCGGCAATGCCGCCGGGGCCGCCCTGGCCGGCCTGGAGACAACCGAAGAGGAATCGGATACGGAAGCCTGGGAGGCCAGCGTCGAAGAGCCCCGGCCGGACCTCAAGTTCACCCGGATCGCGCCGGCGCGCAGGGAAACCGGACCGGTCGTATGGATAAGCACCCTGGAACCCGTCGAGAAAGAGACCGGGGCCGGGGAGGGAACCGGAACCCGGACCGAAAGCCCGAAGCCATGAGAAAGCGGGACCGGGCGGGCTTCACCCTGATCGAAATCCTGATCACCCTTTCCCTGGTGGTGATCATCATCGGGGTGCTTTTCGCCAGTTACTTCATGCCGTTGCGGGCCATCCAGCAGCTGCGCCTGCGGCTCGGCCGGGAGGAGGCGGTCGCGGTCTTCCTCAACCGTCTGAACGGGGAGCTGGAGTCGGTCTTTCCGCGCGAGGAATCCTTCCGGGGCGACGAGACCGCGCTTTCTTTCCTGACGGCCGCCTCCGGCGACCTGGCCCTGGAGAGAATCAGTTACCAGCAGGTCGAATCGGGAGAAAAGAGCGTGCTGGTTTACCGGAAGGCCGACCCTTCGTTCCGACTGGAGACCGGCGCCGATACCGGTGTCTGGCCGCCGCCGGTCGAGGGAGAACCGGTCTTCCAGGCCGAAAGGATACGGTTCAGCTACTATGATGGCGAAGAATGGCAGGAATCCTGGGAGAAGAAAAGACCGCCCCGGCTGGTCAGGGTCGAGCTGGAACGGCGGGGCAAGGAATACCGCCTGCTGGCGCCGCTCCGGGCAAGTCTTGATAGTGACACTGATCTTGATAGCGATACTGGCCTTGGCGGCGGTTGAACTCTTCCTCTTTCTCCGGCCGAAACTTTCCGTCTCGCGCGAATTGCTGCAGCGGACGCTCCTGGTCAATGCCGCCTCGACCGGCATCGATTACGCCCGCAGCCTGCTGCTCGAAGACCTCGAAAACAGCGAATTCGATTCGCTCGAGGAGCCCTGGAATGAACCGGTCGAGTACGCCCTTGACCGGGTCGAGGTGAAGGTCCGGATCGAGGACGAGGAACGGCGCTTCCCGCTGGCCTTCCTGATTGTTGAACCGGCCGCGGCGGCCGGCGGCCAGCCGTCGCCGGCGGCCGGGAC
>JAKJFK010000177.1 GCA_022704925.1 candidate division TA06 bacterium
GGCCGGCTTGACCATCCGGCGGACCGCCGAATCAAAGACCATCAGGCCGACCGCGTCCTTCTGGTTGACCATCAGGTAACTGAGCCCGGCGGCCAGGTAGACCGCGTACTCCAGCTTGCTCAATCCCCGGCCGCGGTAGGCCATCGAACCGCTGGCGTCGAGCAGGATGAGGCTCTTGAGGTTGGTCTCCTCCCGGAAGGTCTTCACGTAGAGGCGGTCGGTCCGGCCGAAGACGCGCCAGTCGAGGTAACGCGGGTCGTCGCCCGGCGCGTACTCCCGGTGCTCGGCAAACTCTACGCTGCTGCCCTTGTGCAGGCTTCGGTGCAGTCCGGTAAGCGACCCTTCCACCACGGTCCGGGCCACCAGGTAAAGATTGGAAAGCCGGGCCAGCACCGCCGGGTCGAGCAGGCGACGGTCTTCGGCCATGACTCAGTCGGGGAAGGTTTCCAGCAGGCGGGTCACGATCCAGCTGCTGTCCAGGCCTTCGGCGTCGGCGTTGAAGTTGGTGAAGATCCGGTGGCGCAGAACGTTCATGGCCACCGATCGGATATCGGCGACGCTCACGTTGACGTCCCCGCGCAGGGCGGCGGCCGCCTTGGCGCCCAGCACCAGGTACTGGGCGGCCCGCGGGCCGGCGCCCCAGCTCACGAAATTGCGGATGAACTCGGGCGCTTCGCCGTTGTTGGGCCGGCTCTGGCGGGTCAGTTTCACCGCGTAACCCAGCACGTAATCCGAGACCGGTATCTCGCGGACCAGCGACTGAAATTCCAGGATGCGCCCGCACTCCAGCAGGTTCTTCACCTCGGGGTTCAACTCGGAAACGGTCTGTTCGGCGATGCGCTTCTCCTCCTCGGCGGCCGGGTAATCGAGATGGACGCTGAACATAAAGCGGTCCAGCTGCGCCTCGGGCAGAGGGTAGGTGCCCTCGAGTTCGATCGGGTTCTGGGTGGCCAGCACCAGGAAGGGCAGCGGCAGCCGGTAAGCGTTTCCGGCCGCGGTCACCTGGTACTCCTGCATCGCCTCCAGCAGGGCCGCCTGGGTCTTGGGCGTGGCCCGGTTAATCTCATCGGCCAGCACCAGGTTGGCAAAGACCGGCCCGGGCCGGAAGCGGAAGTTGCGGACCCGCGAAACCGGGTCCTCCTGGATCAGCTCGGTACCGGTGATGTCCGAGGGCATCAGGTCCGGAGTGAACTGGATCCGCTTGAAACTGAGGTCAAGGATCTTGGCCAGGGTCCGGACCATCAGGGTCTTGGCCAGTCCCGGCACCCCGATCAGCAGGCAGTGGCCCCCGGCAAAGAGGCCGGCCATGATCTTTTCGATGATCTCGTCCTGGCCGATGATCACCCGGTGCATCTCCCGTATCAGCCCTTCGCGGGTCTTCTTCAAGTCTTCAAGCAGGCGGAGTTTCTCGTCCATGCTCTCCTTTGGCGGAAGATGTTCAATGGGTCAAGAGGTAGGCGATCAGGTTGACGCCCAGCTGGCCGGACTGCGAGGCCGACAGGCCGGAGGTGTAAGGGCGGGCGATTCCCTCCCAGCCGCCGCCCAGCCCGTGGGCTGAAAAGACCGCCGCCGGCAGCCCGTCGAGCAGGTAAACCTCGAGCGGCCCCTGGTTGCCCGGGGTGGCGTCGGTGTAAAGAAAGGATTCCAGCCGGTAGGGCGCCCGGTAAACCGGGTGGCCCGTCTCCCAGCGCGCCGGTTCAATGCCGGGCAGCAGCTCGGCCATCAGTTTCCGGAAGGCGGCGCCGAATTCCTGGCTGCCGCAGCAGCTGTCCGCGATCAGGGTGCCGCCCCGGCGCAGGAAGGCGCGCAGTTTTTCGATCTCCGGCCGGCTCAGGCGCGGATCGAAGTGGCCGGTAAGGTAAAGGATCGGGATGTCGTCCAGCGGATCCTTCTTGAGATCGACGTTGATCCGTTCCAGGTAGACCGGCACCTTGGCCTCCTCGGCCACCCGGTAAAGAAGCCGGCCCAGGGCGGCCGGGTGCGGATCCCAGTCGCCGGCGTGCATCACCTGGCCAAGGTAGATCTTGCCGCTCTTCTTGCGGGTCTTCTCGGCGTAGACCGGCATCTGGCCGTACAGTTTCCCGAACTCGATCCAGGCCAGGCAGTAACTGACCAGGTTGACGCCGATCCGAACCGCGTCCTCGGGCAGGTAGCGCCGGCCGAAGTCGTGGGTGTGCAGGGCCCAGCCGCAACCCAGGTCGAGGCCGGAAACAATCACCGCCGCCCGGCAGCCGAGGTTGAGCACCCGCAGGTCCGGGCTGCCCGAGGCCTTGACGCCGTTCTCCATGATCCCGACCTTCTCCAGGTTGTGGAAGGCATGCTTGAGCGGGTGGTTCGGGTAAAGCGGGTAGAGGTTGCGGTCGGGATAAATCTTCCCCAGCCAGTCGGCCAGGGACCGGACGAACTCCGGGCTGCCCGAGGAGGCATTGGCCCAGATGAAGCCGCCCTTTTCCAGGTAGTTCTTGAACCGCGGCAGCAGGTTGTCGCCGGGCGTGAAGGGTTCAACGCTGGTCAGGTAGAGGATCGGCACTTCCTCGGGGTCAAAGCTGAAACGGGCCAGGTCAATCCGCACCGCCCGGTAGGGAACGCTCAACTGCTGAGAGGCGAGCCGGAGCAGGTTGTCCACGTCATTCTCGGCCCGGGTCCAGCGGTCGTCCGGGCCGCAGACCACCTTGCCGACCAGGACCGGCGGCGAGGGCGGGTTCTTCTTCTCGCTGCGCCGCAGCGGGGTGGCCGGCAGCGGCAGCGGCGGCACCGCCTCGCCCGCCTTGCGCGTCTGGGGCGTCTGGACCGGCGGCGCCTTGCCGCATTCCCAGGCCCCGGCCGGGGTCGCCGCGAAAACCAAAAGTAGCAATGCCGCCGGCGCCCAACACTTGATTTTACGCATCTTACCCAGCTCCTTTCCGCCTTGCAATTTAGAGCGGCCGGACCCGGACTCCGTTTACCTTACCGGCCGGCCGCCGGAACGATCTCGTAATAGGAGATATCGAAGCTCCGGGCCGTCTTGAAACCGATCTCGTCGGCCGCCGGCCGGGTGGACCTGACCCGGTAGATCCGGCTGCCCAGGTGGTTCACCGCGTAGACCTCGGCCGGGCCGACGAAGGGAAGCTTGACGGTCACCGCGGCATTCTGGAGGCACCATACCAGCAGCTGCCGGGAAGTCCGGAAATCGGCGGTATCGAAGGGCACGCAGGCGGCCGAGAGCTGCTCTTCGTCGCTGGCAACCGACAGCCGGGAAAGCCGGTGGCTCCCGACGCCCTTGAAACGCCCCAGGTAAAGCTGGAGGTCTTCGCGGTCCACGGTCATCCGCATCTTTTCAAACTCGATGGCCGCCTTCCGGTCCGGGCTCCACCAACCCTTGAGTATCTCATCCGGGCTGAAAGGCAGCGGGTGGCCCCAGCGTTTCAGCGCCTCGTAGAGCTTCCCGAGAAAGACTTCCTGGTTCGGCCCGCGCAGGTCCTCGGTGGTGGCCAGGTAATGGTCGTCCAGGTACCAGCTTTCCCCCTCCTTGAACTTGATGCCGTGGCTGGCGAACCACTTCTCCTTGTAATTGTAATCCTGGGCGAAGCGGTCGGAATTCCCGTGGCACCAGAGGATGGCGTGGCGGGCCTTCGTGTAGTCCCCGGTCGGCCCGCGGCCGGCGTGAAAGACGATCCGGTCGGCCGGGCCGTCATACTCCTTCTTGAAATAATACTCCTCGGTCGAAAGCTGCCCGGTCAGGAAACCGGTGCCCAGGTGATTGCTGAAG
>JAKJFK010000014.1 GCA_022704925.1 candidate division TA06 bacterium
GGAGACCCGCCGGCCGACTTAAGGACCCGGCGGACAATGGCCCGGATCGGCTCCATCGCGCGCGGCTTCAAACCGGCCGCATCGGCATGATCAGGTACAGGTAGTCGCCGCTCTTGGTCGGCCTGAGCAGGCTGGGTTTTTCAACGTTGGGGTTGAGGCCCAGGAAGAAGTCGGTTTCCTTCTCGAGCGGCCGCAGCCCGTCCATCAGGTAGTCCGGGTTGAAATAGGCTGTGATCGGCTCACCCTGGTAGTCGATTTCCAGGTCCTCGCTTCCCTCTCCCACGCCGGCCGCCTCGCCCGAAAGACGCATGATCTTGGGCTGCACGTCCAGCCGAACCATATTCTTGCCGGCCGAAACCAGCTGCCGTAGCCGCCGCAGCGCGGCCAGAAAACCCTCTACCGGAACCGTCGCCGGCCGCAGGTCCGCTTCGGCTGGAATGATGGAGGCGTAATTTGGAAAGTTTCCGTCAATGATCTGGGTGGTCAGGGTGATGTCGCGCCCGGAGAAGATCGCCTGATTGGTTCCCAGGTTCACGTCCAACTCCGTCTCCTCCTCCCAGACGCTTCGGATGATTTCCGCCGCCTTGGTGGGCAGGATGAATTTGATGTTTGAGGCGAGGTTTGTCTTGGTCTTGAACCTGGCCAGCCGGCGGGTGTCGGTGGCGACCGCGGTCAGCCAGCCATCCTCGGTGGTCAGCAAAACCCCGGAAAGATGGGGCCGGTTCTCATCCACCACCACGATCGGTTTCGTGCTGGCCAGCGCCCGCTTGAGCATCTCGCTGCCCACCTTGAACTGGGACGGGTTTTTGATCTTCGCCAGCTGCGGAAACTCTTCCGCCTTCAACCCGACCAGGGAAAGATTAATGCGGCCCTGGCTCAGACGCAGCAAGGTCTCCTTCTCGGTCTCCAGTTTTATCTCGGCCTCCGGAAACTCCCGCAGGATGTCCAGTAGTTTTCGTCCCGGCACAAAAACTTTGCCTTCCTTGGTTGAGTTTAAGGGGCGGACGATCCGAATGCTTATTTCGAGGTCGGTGCCGGTGACGGTCAGCATCTCTCTGGCGGCATCCATCAGAACATAGCTGAGTTTCGGCAGGGTCGGCTTGGGGTTCAAAACCCCGATGACCTTACCCAGGATGGCGGTTAGTTCCTTCTTCTGGGCTTTCAGTTCCATCGACTTCTCCTTTTTAAATTTTAAAATTAAACCAGTAGTTATAAATACAGGAGAACGTCTTTTCTGTTGAAAAAGACGGTTTTCTTATGTTTTTCAAGGCTTCCAGGAAAAAACATTCTGTTGATAACCCGGACCGTTCAGTTGGTTTCCTGTTTAAGCTTCTTCTCCAGCCGGGCTACCTCTTCCTTGAAGTCGGGATCTTTGCCGAGCTTATCCTCAACTTTTCGACAGGTGTAAAGGATGGTGGTGTGGTTTTTGCCGCCGAAGGCCTCGCCCAACTGTGGAAGCGAGGCTCCGGTAAGTTTCCGGGCCAGGTAAATGGCCAGCTGCCGCGGCATTACCAGCGACTGCTGGCGTCGTCCGCTTTTGAGGTCGGAAACCTTCAGGTTGTAGTGGCGGCCGATAAACTCCTGGACCCGGCCCACCTCCATCCGCGGCCGGACCGCGGAGGCCTCAAAGAGCGTGTTCAGGATGCTCTGGGAAAACTCAAGATCGACCACGCTCTTTTCGTAAAGGCTCGCGCAGGCCAGCAGCTTGTTGAGCGCCCCCTCCAGCAGCCGGACATTTCCTTCAACCTTTTCCGCAATGCAGAAGGCGACCTCCTGAGGCAGGTCGAGGTTCTTCAGTCGGGCCTTGTTTTTGATGATGGCCACCCGCGTTTCGAGGTCGGGCGGCTGGATGTCCACCACCAGTCCCCACTCAAAACGGGAGACCAGCCTTTTTTCGATGTCCTTCATCTCGCCGGGTGGCCGGTCGCTGGAAACGATGACCTGCTTGTGAAAATCGTAGAGCGTGTTGAAGGTGTGGAAGAACTCCCGCTGTGTCTCCTCCTTGCCGCCCAGGAACTGGACATCGTCGATCAACAGCAGGTCCACCTCCCGGAACCGGTTCCGGAAGGCCGCCGTGCTCTTGTTTTGAAGGCTTTCGATGAACTCGTTCAGAAACTTTTCGCTGGAGAGGAAGGCCACCTGGAGTCCGGCCTGATGGCGCGCGTGGTTGCCGATGGCCTGCATCAGGTGTGTCTTTCCCACGCCCACCGGTCCGTAGATGAAGAGCGGGTTGTAGGCGGTCCCGGGTGACTGCGCCACCGAAAGGGCGGCCGCGTGCGCCAGCCGGTTGCTGTCCCCGATCACGAAGTTGTCGAAGGTGTAAAGCGGGTTGATGTTGCCGTTTCCCGGAGGCCGGCGGACCGGCGCGGCGGCCGGGGCCACCTCGGCCGGCCGGCCCGGTTCGGCCGGCCCGGTTTCGGTCCGGGCCCGGACCAGGACCTGCTTCAGGTCCGGATTGATGACCTGGCAGGCGGCCAGCAGCACCTCGCCGTAGTGTTTTTGGACCCAGTCGGCGAAGAATCCGTCCGGGGCCTCCACGACCAGCTCCGACTCCCGGCCCGGAACCGGTTTCAGCGGTTCGATCCAGAGGGAAAAGGCCGAAGGGAGCACCTTATTCTTAACAAGTTTCAGCGCCGCGTTCCAAACCGTATTTACCTGGTCAAGATCGTTGTGCATCAAGGGTTTTCCCATAACCGCCCCAAAGAAAAAAAGGTCTCTGTCAACAGGTTTTGCACAGCAGAACGCTCGGGGTTTGCTCGCGAGGCGAGTTAAGATTATAAAATTCAGATTTTAAATTGTCAAGCCGCGTTCCGACCGCAGCATTTTTTGTACTTTTTGCCGCTTCCGCAGGGGCAGGGATCATTCCGTCCCACCCGGGGCGCTTCGCTCTCGGCCGGCCGGGGCGCCTCGATCGTTGGCCGCGGCGCCGGGCCGGCCGGGGCCGCCTCTTTTCCGAAGAGGGACATCTCCCGGTGCTGGTAGCTGGTGGGTGTCAGGACCAGCCGCGGCGCCGGGCCGGCCGGGGCCGTCTCGACGCGGAAGAGGAGGCCGACCAGCTGGCGGCGCACCTCGTCCTGCATCTCCTGGAAGAGCGCGAAGCTCTCGCTCTTGTAGGCGATGAGCGGATCCTGGTGCCCGTAAGCGCGCAGCGAAATGCCTTCGCGCAGGTGGTCCATGTCGTGCAGGTGGGCCTTCCAGCGGCTGTCCAGCACGAAAAGGTAGAAGTGGCGCTCCATCTCGGCGGCGAGCTCGGTTCCCAGCCGCTGGCGCCGCTCCTGGTACGCCCGTCCGACCGCCGCGGTCAGGCTGCCGGCCACGTTCTCGCGGGAGCGCACCAGGTCGGCCTCCTGGAAGGGCTCCGGCGGCGCGTTGAAGACCGATTCAAACCAGCGGCCGAACTCGGCCCGGGTCCACTCCTCCGGCCTTACCTGCGGCGGGCAGAAGCGGTCCAGCCCGTCGGCGACCTCCTCCAGGAAAAGAGACTGAAGGTGCTCGGTCAGGTCGGCTCCGTCGAGGATCTGGTTGCGCATCCGGTAGATGACCAGGCGCTGTTCGTTCATCACGTTGTCGAAGTCCAGCAGCTGCTTGCGGATTTCGAAGTTCTGCCCCTCGACGCGGCGCTGCGCGTTTTCGATCAGCCGGCTGATGAGCGGGTGCGAGATCGGCTCTCCGTCCGGGAGGGCATTCATGACCCCCAGCAGTCGTTCCGAGCCGAAGAGGCGCATCAGGTCGTCCTCCAGCGAGAGGTAGAACCGGGAGCTGCCCGGGTCGCCCTGGCGGCCGGAACGGCCGCGCAGCTGGTTGTCGATGCGCCGCGCCTCGTGGCGTTCGGTGCCCAGGATGTGGAGGCCGCCCAGTTCGACCACCTCCAGCCCCTCCAGGCTTTTGCCCTCGAGCTGTCCCGGCGAGACGCCGGGAAAGGCCGCCTGAATCGCCTCGACCTTGCGCCGGTGTTCGTCGGTCCAGTCCTCGCGGCCGGATTGCGAGCCGCCCAGGATGATGTCGGTGCCCCGGCCGGCCATGTTGGTGGCGATGGTCACCTTGTACTTGCGGCCGGCCTCGGCCACGATGGCCGCCTCCTTCTCGTGGTACTTGGCGTTGAGCACCTGGTGCGGAATGTTGCGCCGGGTGAGCATCCGGGAGAGCAGCTCCGATTTCTCGATGGAGACGGTACCGACCAGGACCGGCTGGCCGCGCCGGTAAAGTTCCTCGATCTCCTGGACCGCCGCCTTGTACTTCTCCTGGGCCGTTTTGTAGATGGCGTCCGGATGGTTGACCCGGATCAGCGGCCGGTTGGGCGGGATGGAGACCACGTCCAGGTTGTAGATCTGCAGGAACTCGACCGCCTCGGTGGCGGCGGTGCCGGTCATGCCGCCCAGCCGCCGGTAAAGGCGGAAGTAGTTCTGGAAGGTGATGGTGGCCAGGGTCTGGTTTTCGGCCTCGATCTTGACGCCTTCCTTGGCCTCCAGCGCCTGGTGCAGGCCGTCGGAGTACCGGCGCCCCTCCATCATCCGGCCGGTGAACTCGTCCACGATGACCACCTTGCCGTCCTTGACCAGGTACTCCCGGTCCCGCTCGAAGCCCCGATGTGCCCGCAGGGCCTGGTTGAGGTGGTGGACCAGCTGGATGTGCTGCGCGTCGTAGAGGTTCTCGATGTTCAGGATTTTTTCGGCGTGGCGGATGCCGGCCTCGGTCAGGAACCCGGAGCCGTTTTTTTCGTCCCACTCGTAATCGGACTTCGTGTCCAGACGTCGGAAGACCTTGTCGATTTCGTAGTAGAGTGCGGTTGACTCTTCGGCCGGGCCGGAGATGATGAGCGGGGTCCGGGCCTCGTCGATCAGAATGCTGTCCACCTCGTCGACGATGGCGTAGTTGAGCGGCCGCTGGACGCGGTCCTCGCCCCGGAGCGCCATGTTATCGCGCAGGTAGTCGAAACCGAACTCGTTGTTGGTCCCGTAGGTTATGTCGGAGTTGTAGGCCGCCTGCCGCTCCTCCCGGCTGCTGTCGTGCTGGATGGTCCCGACGCTCAGGCCGAGCGATTCGTAGACCGGCCCCATCCAGAAGCGGTCGCGTTTGGCCAGGTAGTCGTTGACGGTTACCAGGTGGGCTCCCTTTCCCTCGAGGGCGGCCAGGTAGAGGGGTAGGGTGGCGACCAGCGTCTTGCCTTCGCCGGTGGCCATCTCGGCGATGTTGCCCTGGAAGAGGGCGATGCCGCCCAGGATCTGGACGTCGAAATGGCGCATGTTGAGCCGCCGCCGGGCCGACTCCCGGACCGTGGCGAAGGCCTCCGGCAGCAGGTCTTCCAGCGTGGCTCCCCGCTCCAGCCGCTCGCGGAACTCGCCGGTGCGGGCGGCCAGCTGCTCGTCCGAAAGATTGAGCAGTTCCGGCTCGAGCCGGTTCACCTCGGCCAGCCTGGGCAGCAACCGGGTGATGTCCCGCTCGCTCTTGCACTTCATGAAGCGGGCCAGCAGGCCGCTGCGGTTCTTGCGGGCTTCGTCGAGGATGTGTTGAAAGTCAGCCATGGTTACAGAAAAGAATTTAAACCTCGGAAGTATCTTTGTCAAACCGGCCGTTCCGGAAGAGCCGCCGGCCGGCTTCGAAGGTCGTTTCGGCGACCGCCTCCGGCCGCACGCCCTTGATTTCGGCCAGGGCTCCGGCCAGCGCCGGCAGGAAGGCCGGCTCGTTTCGCCGCCCGCTCTTCCCCTCCGGCGGCAGGAAGGGCGCGTCGGTCTCCAGCAGCAGCCGTTCCAGCGGCACCTGCCGGGCCACCTCGCGCAGCGCCTCGTTGCGCCGGTAAGTCAGGTTGGCCGTGAAGGAGATCTCCAGCCCCAGTTCCAGGACCTGTCCGGCCAGGCGGACGTCACCGCTGAAACAGTGCCAGACGCCGCGTTTTACGCCGGCCGTCGCCAGCGCGGCCAGGGTCGGCCCGGCCGCCTCCCGGCTGTGGACGATCACCGGCCGGCCGGCTTCGACGGCCAGGTCAAGCATCCTTCGAAAAACCGCCGCCTGCTTATCGCGATCAACCTGGTAATGGTAATCGAGCCCGATTTCGCCGATGGCCACCACCCGCGGGTCGGCCAGCGCCCGCCGGAATTCGGCCAGGTCCGGCTCCGCCTCCTCGGCGTGGCCGGGATGGAAGCCGAGCGCCGCCCGGAGGCCAAACTCCCCGGCCACCTCGATCGCCTTCCGGTTGCCGGACGGGTCGGTCCCGACGACCAGGATTTCAACGACCCCGTTATCCCGGGCCCGCCGGACAACCTCGGACCGGTCTGAGTCGAAGTCCGGAAAGTTCAGGTGGCAGTGCGTATCGAAGAGCATGGGTTTGGGCCGGGAAGACTGAGGCCGGCAGGCGTGGCCTACAAAAAGAAAGTGCCGGGACCCAGAGTTGAACTGGGGACGCAGGGATTTTCAGTCCCTCGCTCTACCGCCTGAGCTATCCCGGCAAGGGCGCGCGCACTCAAAATCCGGGCGCGCCGCAGGTTTATTAGATTAACCCAGCCGCGGGCGTTTCGTCAAGAAGGCGCGGCGGTTTTCGGTGAGCGCCGCGGTGCTGCGCGCTGGACAAAACTACGCCGCTCGACAACGAGCCTCGCCGTGTTCCCGGGCCTGGTAAGACGGCCCGGGCCCCGGCTACTCATTGCCTCGCCCGGCTTGTTTTGTAGCCATCGCTACGCAAGCGGCGCTCCCCGAAGACCGCCGCTTAAGGGGAACAGACGAAAAGCAAAGACAAGGATGGCGGAGGTTGTGATTAACAGCCACGTTTTTTGCCTGTCATTCCCGCGGATAGTAGGCGAGAATCCAGGTTTGTGTGTTTTTTGTTTCGGGGCGCCGAGGGTCCGGACTTGGCTCGGGCGCTCCGCCGCCGGACGTTTTTACCGGTGGCGTGGGGGTGAGAGAGGGGGTGGCAACCCCTTCTCGTAGTCGTGTCCGGGGAGGGGGAATCAGGGGAGGGAAGCTTCTTCCCCTGAAAGCGAGCCCCGGGCATCTTTCGGGGCGTAGCTTGCGACGCCGTCACCAAGATCGCCCGGATCCCCGCCCACCGCCCACAAAAAAAGAGAGGGTCGGGTCACGCTTAAACCTGTACTACGCCCAACCCTCTCTGGAAGAAGGCCTTCAGGAAGATGGAAGCCGCCCGAAAGGAGCCACCTCAACTTTCTCGGGATCGGTCTCTGTTTCGTTCACCTGCCTCTCCCTCCTTCCTCCAAACTTATTGTACCGGGGGAAACCGGATTTGTTAAGCGGGAAAAACCGGGGCGATCTTTTTGCCGGCTGTTTTCGCGGGCAGTCCGCCAGAGTTTGTCTTTTAGCGCCGGTGCGACGAAACTACTCTGCGGCCGGGCCGAGAATTTCAGCGGCGGTATCGTGATAGAAGCGACGGCGGCTGCTTTCAGGTATGGCCAGCGCGTCCATAATCCGTTCGCTGGCCGGCACCCAGACCTCCGGCTCCGGGTTGTCGGTGCCGAAGAGCAGTTTTTTTTCGAAGAGGGGCAGGGCGAAGTTGTCGGCCGGATCGTCCAGTCGCGCTCCGGGCAGCCTCGGGCTGAGCGCCGCCAGCACCTGGTTGACATGGCTGCGGCTGCCGCCGCCGCCGGAGAAGTCGAAGAAAACATTGGGCCGGGTCTGGGCGAGGTTGATCGCCTCAAAGGGGTGCGGCAGGCCCAGGTGGGCGCCGATAATCCTCAATTTCGGGAAGGCCCGGGCGACCCGGTCCAGTCGGTAGGGGCGCATGTTCTCGGCGTCGATCCCGTCGCGACCTTCGTGGTTTACGCCGTCGTTCAATTCCAGCGGCGCCACGTTGCCGGTGTGAAAGAGGGCCGGCATTCCAAGCGCCTCCATCCGGGCGTAGAGGGGCCAGTAAATCTCGTGGTTGTAGGGAAAGGAGTTATCCTCGCACTTGATTCCGGCAAAGCCCTGCTCCTTGAGCCGGTCAACCGCCTCCGGCCGGTCCACCTGGCCGGCGACCAGGTTGACCGCGCCGAAGCCGACGATCACTTCCCGGTACCGGTCGGCCAGCTGAAGGAAGTCCTGGTTGGTGTAGTATCCCTTGAGGCTCCAGCGGGGGTGCAGGCAGAGGCAGACGAACTTGCGCACGCCCCACTTGCGCCAGGCGGCCAGCCGGAGGTCGAAGTCCTGTCCGTGGCGCAGGTGGCCGTGAATGTTGATGATCGGGCCCTGGTACATTTTTCACCTTCCTTCTTTTCGGTGGGCGTCGGCGCCCCGGGTTTTTGCGGTGCGGTGGCGGGGCCGGGTTTCTTTTCAACCGCGGCCGTTTATCAGAAACCGTCCGGTCCCGACGGTTTTCTGGTCCGGGGCCGGTCGGAAACGTGGACGTCGCGGTAGTAGTTCAGCAGGGTCTGGCCGAGCATGATGCGGGTCTTGAGTGCCTCCACCAGGCCGCTGGCCCGGTCGCGCAGCAGCCGTTCGGCCGCCACCCGCGAAGCCAGCTCCTTCTCCCGGTCGAGCTCGGTCCGGGTCTCCTTGGTGGGCAGTTTCTCCCGCTCGGCCAGATCCAGGTATCCCTCGGCGAAGGCCAGGATGGTCTGGATCCGGGCGTACCAGACCTCGATCTTCAGCAGGTCGGCGATCAGCCCCTCCGGCTCCTCGGAGAGGGGCTGGCGCAGCAGCCCTTCCACCAGGGTTATTTCGGGCTTGACCTTGCGCAAAAAGCCGGGGAAGTCGGTCTTGGGCATCTTATGTTATAATATTTGGCGGACAGAACCGGGCGGCCGGTAAGGTTCATCCTGTTAAAGAAACCGGCCGTTTTTTGTTAAGAATAATAACACAGAAGCGGCCAAGAGGCAAAGAAAATGGGCAGCCAGACCAAGACCATCTTCCTGCTGGGCGGGTTGACCGCCCTGCTGGTCCTTATCGGCAGCTTCTTCGGCCGGGGCTGGACTTACGGCGCCCTGGCCTTCGCCCTGCTGCTCAACTTCTTCACCTACTGGTTCAGCGACCGGATCGTGCTGAAGATGTACCGGGCCCAGCCGGTCACCGCCGCCGATTCGCCGGTTCTTTACGACACCGTCCGCCAGCTCTCCCAGGTGGCCGGGCTGCCGATGCCGAAGGTTTACCTCTACCCGGCGGCCAATCCCAACGCCTTCGCCACCGGCCGCGATCCCGCCCACGCGGCCGTCGCGGTCTCCACCGGCCTGATGGAGATCCTCAGTCCCGAGGAGCTCAAGGGCGTGCTCGGCCACGAACTGGCCCACATCAAGGACCGGGACATCCTGATCGCCACCTGCGCCGCCACCCTGGCGGCCGCCATTACCTTCCTGGCGCGCCTGCTCCAGTGGGGGGCGGGTTTCTTTGCCGGCGGCGACAACCGGGAACGCGGCAGCAACCCGCTGGCCATGCTGGCCATGGTCATCCTGGCGCCGCTGGCCGCCCTGCTTATCCAGATGGCCGTCAGCCGGGGCCGCGAGTACCTGGCCGACGACGAGGGGGCCCGCTTTGCCGGCAACCCCGCCTTCCTGGCCAACGCCCTGCGTAAGCTGGACAGCGTCGGCCGCCGGAATCCGATGGTCGGCGCCAACCCGGCCACCAGCCACCTCTTTATCGTCAAACCCTTTTCCGCCCGCGGATTGATGGCGCTCTTCTCCACCCACCCTCCGATCGAAGCGCGTATCGCCCGGCTGGAAGGCAGAATTACCTGATTCCGCCGCCTTGCCTTTTCGCGTCCGCCGAAAAGGCGACGCGGCCCTTACTCAGCGGAATTTACTATTAGGGGATAAAGAGACCATGGATTACCGCAAAACGGTTAACCTGCCCCGGACCGACTTTCCGATGCGCGCCAACCTGGTCGGCCGGGAGCCGGAGATCCTCCGCTTCTGGTCGGAGCGCCGGACCTTCGAGCTGATGGCCGAACGCCGCTCCAGGCGCCGCTTCGTGCTTCACGACGGCCCGCCTTACGCCAACGGTCACATCCACCTGGGGACCGCCTTCAACAAGATCCTCAAGGACATGGTGGTGCGCAGCCAGCACAAGAGCGGCGCCGAGGTTCCCTTCCGGCCCGGCTGGGACTGCCACGGTATGCCGATCGAGCACCAGATCCTGGGCCGTTCCGGCCGGCGCAAGGGCGAGGTTGACCAGAAGGTCTTCCGGCGCGAGGCGGCCGATTACGCGCGCCGCTTCCTGGATATTCAGCGCAAGGAGTTCCAGCGCCTGGGCGTTTACGGCGACTGGTCCCACCCCTACCTGACCCTGGCCCCCGAGTACGAGGCCCGCGAGGTCCGGATTTTTGCCCGGCTGGCCCTGGACGGCTACATCTACCGCGGCAAGCGGCCCATCTACTGGTGCTGCAACTGCGAGACCGCCCTGGCCGAGGCCGAGATCGAGTACCAGGACCTCCCGTCCGACTCCATCTACCTGCTCTTCCCGGTGGCATCCGACCCGGACCGGGTCTTCAAGAACCCGGCCAACGTCTACTTCCTGGTCTGGACGACCACGCCCTGGACCCTGCCGGCCAACGTGGCCCTGATCGTGCACCCGGGCCTTGACTACCGCCTGGTTGAGTTCGAGGGGAAGGAGCTGCTCCTGGCCGAGAACCTGGTGGAGACGGTCTTCGGCCGGCTGGGCAAGAAGGCGGTCCGGCTCGAAACCCGGCTCAAGGGCGACCGGCTGACTCGGCTGACTGCCCGCCATCCCTTTCTGGACCGGCCGTCCGTCGTGGTTTCGGCCGACTTCGTCTCCGCCGAGGACGGCAGCGGCGTAGTTCACAGCGCCCCCGGCCACGGCGAGGAGGACTTCCTGGTCGGGCGCGAGCATAACCTGCCGATCCTTTCGCCGGTGGACGAGACGGGCCGCTTTACCGCCGAGGTGGCCGACTGGGCCGGCCAGTCCGTCTGGGAGGCCAACCCGAAGATCATCGAACGCCTCCGCGAACGCGGCCGGCTCCTGCTGGCCGAGACGGTGACCCACAGTTATCCGACCTGCTGGCGCTGCAAGAAGCCGGTCATCTTCCGGGCCACCGAGCAGTGGTTCCTGAACATTGACCACCAGGACCTGCGCCGGCGGCTCAAGGCGGCCGCCGCCGACATTTCCTTCCTGCCCTCCGAAAGCCGGAACCGGCTGGAAGGCATGCTGGAGACCCGGCCCGACTGGTGCCTCTCCCGCCAGCGCCACTGGGGGGTGCCGGTGCCGATCCTCTTCTGCCGCGCCTGCCGGAAACCGCTGATGGAGCAGGCGGTCTTCGACCGGGTCGCCGCGGTCTTCGAAGCCGAGGGCTCGGATGCCTGGTTTGAAAAGGGGCCCGATTACTTCGTGCCCGAGGGAGTTGCCTGCGGCTGCGGCGGCCGGGACTTTGTCCAGGAGAAGGACATCCTGGACGTCTGGTTCGACTCCGGGACCTCCTGGGCCGGGGTGCTGGAACCGGACGGCCTCCACCCGGCCGACCTCTACCTGGAAGGGAGCGACCAGCACCGCGGCTGGTTCCAGACCAGCCTGATCACCTCGGTCGCCACCCGGGGCGTGCCGCCCTTCCGGGCGGTCCTCACCCACGGCTTCCTGGTTGACGAGGCCGGCCGCAAGATGAGCAAGTCGCTGGGCAACGTGATCACCCCGGCCGACGTGCTCAAGGAGTTCGGGGCCGACATCCTGCGCCTCTGGGCGGCCGGGCAGGATTACCGCAACGATGCCAAGGCCTCCCTGTCGCTGCTGACCCAGGTCTCCGGCCAGTACCGGACCCTGCGCAACACCGTGCGCTTCATCCTGGGCAACCTGGCCGATTTCGATCCGGCCGCCGACGCCCTCGAGCGGGACAAGCTCCGGCCGGTCGACCGCTGGATCCTGGCCGAACTGGCCGAGCTGTCCGCCGGAGTCGTCGACCAGTACCGCCAGTTTTCGCTGCACCGGGCCTCGGCCCAGCTCTACGATTTCTGCAACCTGACGCTCAGCGCCTTCTACCTCGACATCCTTAAGGACCGCCTCTATACCTGCGCTCCGGATTCGGACGCTCGCCGCAGCGCCCAGACCGCCCTTTACCTGGTCGTGCGCCAGCTGATCAACCTGCTGGCCCCGGTCCTGGTCTTTACCTGCGAGGAGGCCTGGCGTTACCTGCCGCACCGGCCGGGCGATCCGGAGAGCGTCCACCTGCTTGATTTTGAAGACCTTGACGGGTACCGGGACCAGCCGCTTCGGGACGACTTCGGAATCCTGCTGGAAGCGCGGCGCCAGGTCCTGCGCGAGGTCGAGCCGGTCCGGGCCCAGGGCCTGATCGGCAGCAGCCTGCAGGCCCGGGTGGAGATCGCCGCCGCGGCCGACATTCTGCCGGTGCTGCGCCGTTTCGAGGCCGCCCTGCCGGAGCTTCTCATCGTCTCCGAGGTCATCCTGGTCGAGTCGCCGGATCCGGCCTTGACCCGGATCTCGGTTCGCCCGACCGCCTGGTCCAAGTGCCCGCGCTGCTGGGTTTACAGCCCGGACCTGGGCGCCGCCGCGGCCGAGTCCGAGGTCTGTCCGAAGTGCGCCCAGGCCCTGGCCCGGTTGGGCCGGGACGGCCAGGCCAGCCCGGCCGCCTGAGGTCCTTGTTTCAGGAGAAGGCATGAAAGAGATCAACTTGAAGTTGGACGCCTGGTTCGGGTCGTTTCGGCGCCGGGACTGCGCCTCTTTACCGGCCGCGCACCCGGCCCCGGAGGATAGCCCCAGAGATAGCCAGGCCTGGGCCCGGCCGGGCCGCGGCGGCCAAGCCAGACAATTTTCCTGAAACCGGTTTCTGGAGGAACGATGAAAGAAGTGGAAAAGGTTTTAAAGCGGGCGGTCGATGAGAAGGTCAAGTTCGTCAACCTCTGGTTCGTGGATATCCTGGGCCAGCTCAAGTCGGTGACCATCCGGGACCGGGAGCTCGAGAAGGCCCTCAGCGAGGGCATCGGCTTCGACGGCTCCTCGGTCGAGGGCTTCGCCCGGATTTACGAAAGCGACCTGCTGCTCAAGCCGGAAGCGGAGACCTTCCGGATTTTGAACTGGTGTTCGACGCCCCAGGAGCGGGTGGCCGCCTTCTTCTGCGACATCCTGACGCCCGAGGGCGAGGGCTACGCCGGCGACGGCCGGCTGGCCCTGAAGCGGGTGATGGAGCAGGCCCGCCGCCAGGGCTTCAACTTCTGCGTCGGCCCGGAGCTCGAATACTTCTACTTCAAGGACAACGGCTCGGTTCCCGGCCTGACCGACCAGGGCGGCTACTTTGATTTCGCGCCCATCGACCTGGGTTCCGACCTGCGCCAGGAGACCGTCAGCCTGGCCGAGGACATGGGCATCGAAATTGATACCGGCCACCACGAAGTCGCCCCCAGCCAGCACGAACTGGACCTGCGCTACGGGAATGCGCTGGAACTGGCCGACGACATCATCA
Source organism: candidate division TA06 bacterium (assembly GCA_022704925.1). Lineage (GTDB taxonomy): Bacteria > Ratteibacteria > UBA8468 > MWAK01 > MWAK01 > MWAK01. The sequence continues at coordinate 13,340 of JAKJFK010000014.1, forward strand.
CCGTCAAGATGCTCACCAAGGAGGTGGCGCGCCGTCACAACCTGTACGCCTCCTTTATGCCCAAGCCGGTCTTCGGCGAGAACGGCAGCGGCATGCACGTGCACATGTCGCTCTTCCGGGGCCGGGAGAACGCCTTCTTCGACGACCGCGACCCCGACAAGCTCTCCGCGGTGGCCCGCGGCTTCGCGGCCGGGGTGCTGGCCCACAGTCGGGAAGTCACCGCCATCTGCAACCAGTGGGTCAACTCCTACAAGCGGCTGGTGCCCGGGTACGAGGCTCCGGTCTATATCGCCTGGGCGCGCAGCAACCGCAGTTCCCTGGTGCGCATCCCGGCCTTCAAGCACGGCAAGCCGACCGCGGCCCGGATCGAGTTCCGCAGCCCGGACCCGGCCTGCAACCCCTACCTGGCCTTTGCCGTCGTCCTGGCGGCCGGCCTGGCCGGGATTGAGAAAGGGCTCCAGCTGCCGGCGCCGGTCGAGGCCGACATCTTCAGCATGGACGAGAAGACCCGCAAGCGCCACCACATCAACCACCTGCCCGGCAGCCTGATCGAGGCGATCCTGGAGACCGGCCGGAGCCGGCTGGTCCGCGCGGCGCTCGGCGACCACATCTTCGAAAAGTTCATCGAGAACAAGCAGATCGAGTGGGATCGCTACCGCACCCAGGTGACCGACTACGAACTCAAGGCCTACCTGCCCATTCTTTAAGGGTGAGAGTGCGGCCTTGATTCCGGCGGCCCCGTGCACTACCTCATTGACGGCTACAACCTGATCCGGCAGGTGCCGGAACTGCAGGCCGCCGAGGCCGAGAGCCTGGAGGCCGGCCGGGAGGCGCTCCTGTCTCGCCTGGACATCTTCCGGCGCCGCCACCCGGCGACGCGGATCACCGTCGTCTTCGACGGCCCGGCCGGGGTGTTTCCGCCGGCCGGCGGCCCGGCCGGGGTCCGGGTGCTTTACTCGCGCGGCCGCAAGGCCGACGACTGGATTAAGGAGTTGATCGACGCCAGCGACGATCCGGGCGAGCTGGTGGTGGTGAGCGCCGACCGGGAGGTGGTTGATTACGCCCGGCTGGCTCGCTGCCGCATCCAGGCGCCGCTGCCTTTCAGCCGGCGTTTCTTCGAGGTGCCGAAGGCCGCCGACCGCAAGCCGCTCATCGAGCCGAAGGGGCTGCACCGGATCGAGGAGGAACTTCGTCGGCGCTGGATCAGGAAGGACGGACGTTAAGGCGTGGCCGACCGGGGCCGGCGGGTTCTCCGCCGGCCCCTTTTTTTTGTGCTCCCGTTTTCATCCGGGGCGAAGGGAGGGTCCGTTCCGGCCCTGGCGGCCGCGGGGAATTCCCGGCCGGGAATCAAGGCTGCTGGCCGGGGTTGCGCAGGGTGCCGGTGTACCGGTCGGCGATCTGACCGAGCGGTATCCAGTTGACATGGCTGCCCACGAAGAGCATGTTGACCCCTTCGGCGCCATGGTTGGCCCGCACGTTCAAGGCCGGGTTCCAGTCGGTGTTCTTGTGCAGGTTAAGGATGGTCAGGGAGACGTCGGCCATCAGCGGCGAGTCGTTCTTGGACGCCTCGGAAAGGCGTCCCTGGTAGGCGTAGGAGAGGTTGACCGGATCTCCGTCGTCCAGCTGGTCCCAGGTTTCGGCCGCGGTGTCCCACTTGGCGGCCGGGCAGACCAGTAGCTTGGTGGCCTTGGCGTACGGTTCCAGCAGGACCAGTATGGACTTGACCTGGGTGCTGCCGGCGATGTGCGGGAAGCGTTCTCGGTAATCCTGGGCGTACATGTGCATGGCCAGTCCCAGCTGCTTGAGGTTGTTCAGGCAGCTGGTCCGGCGGGCCTGTTCGCGGGCCCGGGCCAGGGCCGGCAGCAGCATCCCGGCCAGGATGGCGATGATGGCGATGACCACCAGCAGCTCAATCAGCGTAAACCCCTTCCTCTTCGACATTTCCGCCTCCTTTTTTGACCTCGGGCCTTTCACATCGGGGAAAGCCGTCCCTCTTCCAGGCCCAGCCGCCGGTCGCAGAAGTAGGCGGCCAGGGGCCGGTCGTGGGTGATCAGCAGGTAAGTCAGGTTGCGCCGGCGGCGCAGGTCGGCCAGCAGGTTGATTACCTGGGCCTGGATCGAGAGGTCCAGGTTGCTGGTCGGCTCGTCCAGCAGCAGGAACTCCGGTTCGACCGCCAGGCTCCGGGCGATGGCCACCCGCTGCCGTTCGCCGCCGGAGAACTGGAAGGGGAAACGGCCGGCCGCGCCGGTTGGCAGGCCGACCTGTTCCAGGAGTTCGCCGATGTAGGCATCCTCCTCTTCCCGCGGCCGCACCCGGTGAAAACGGACCACCTCCCGCAGGATGTCGCCGACCCGCTTGCGCGGCGGCAGGGAGCGGAATGGGTTCTGGAGCACGATCTGGACCTTTTTCCGCCAGGCCAGCAGCTGGGCCGGCTTGAGCGCCAGCAGGTCCTGGCCGTCGTAGCGGAGGCGGCCAGCCGTTGGCGCTTCAAGGCGCAGCAGCATCCGGGCCAGGGTGCTTTTGCCCGAGCCGCTTTCGCCCAGTACGCCGACCACCTCGCCCCGCTCCAGGCTGAGGTCCACTCCGGCCAGGACCGTCCGCCGGCCGGCGCCGCCCGGCAGGGGATACTCCTTTTTCAAACCGGTGATTTCCAGAAGCATCGTGACTTGATTATAACACGGCCAGCGGACGCCCAAAAAGAAAGGCGGGGGTTGAACATTTCAACCCCCGCCAGATGGACTTGCCCTGGCCGTCCCTTACGGGTTAGTCAGAGTGGCGCCGCCGATGTTGTTTGACAACTGGCCGGACGGCGACCAGGATACGTGCCCGTCAATGTACAGGATGTTGATCCCGTCGGTGCTGTGGATGTTGGCACTGGTCAGCGCAGTGGCCGAGGTGATGGTCCCGGAGTTGTCCGTCTTGTCGCACATCAGGGGCGAGTCCGGCGCCGTCTGCTCGTTGGCGTTGAGCTGGTAGGCGTAGGAGATCTGGTTGGCTGTCAGCCCCTCGACCGTGGCCCCCACCTGGCTGACCTGGTCGCTCGGGCACCAGAAGAGCTTCGGCGCCGAGGCGTAGTTCGCCAGTAGCTGCATGGCGTTGACCACGGTGTTCGAGGGCGCCTTCGGGAAGAGCTCCTCGTAGTCCTGCGAGTACATATGCAGAGCCAGACCCAACTGCTTCAGGTTGCTGAGACAGTTGGAGCGCCGCGCCTGCTCTCTCGCCCTGGCAAGTGCCGGCAGCAGCATCGCCGCCAGGATAGCAATGATGGCAATTACCACCAAGAGTTCGATCAGGGTAAAACCCTTTCTCGTCTTCACTTTACTTCACCCCCCTTCGGCCCTTTTATTCGCG
>JAKJFK010000178.1 GCA_022704925.1 candidate division TA06 bacterium
TTGAGCACCACAAGGACGTGGTGATCCTGCTTGACAGCATCACCCGCCTGGCGCGCGCCTACAACGGCATCGTGCCCCACACCGGCAAGATCATGTCCGGCGGTCTGGAGTCGAACGCCCTGGAGAAACCCAAGCGCTTCTTCGGCGCCGCCCGGAACGTCGAAGAGGGAGGCAGCCTGACGATCATCGGGACGGCCCTGGTGGATACCGGGAGCCGGATGGATGACGTCATCTTTGAAGAATTCAAGGGCACCGGCAACATGGAGGTCAACCTGGACCGGCACCTGGCTGAACGGCGCATCTGGCCGGCCATCGATATCAACAAAAGCGGCACCCGGCGGGAAGAACTCCTGCTTGACCCGGACGAACTCAAGCGGGTCTGGATCCTGCGTAAAATCCTGGCCTCGCTGCCTCCGGAGGAGGCAATGGGTCTCCTGCTGGACAAGCTTCACAAGACGGGTTCCAACACCGAGTTTCTGCTTTCCATCCGTACCGAAGAGGCCAGTTCGCTGCGCTGAAGGCCTTTATCCCGATGAGCCGGCTCAAGGTATCCGGTCTGCGGGTGGCGTTTCGGACGCCCGGCGGGCGCCAGGAGATCCTGCGCGGACTGGACCTGGAGGTCCGGGACGGTGAAATCGTGGGCCTTTGCGGCGAATCCGGCGCCGGCAAGTCCCTGCTGGTTCTGTCCGTTCTGGGGCTGCTGCCGCCCGGCGCCGAATTCGTGGCTGGTCGGATTGAATTCGAAGGCCGCGAGTTGACCGGCCACCCGGACCGGGCCGCCCGGCTGCGCGGCCGCGAGCTGGCGGTTGTCTTCCAGGATCCGACCGCTTCGCTTGACCCGCTTTACCGGGCCGGGAACCAGGTGGCGGAGGCACTGGCCGCGCTGGGCCGGCCGGCCGGCCGCAGTGAGGTGGTGCGCTGCCTGGCCGCCACCGACCTGAAGGAGCCGGATCGGTTGGCCTGGCATTACCCGCACCAGCTTTCGGGCGGCGAAAAACAGCGGGTGGTCCTGGCCATCAGCCTGGCCGGGCGCCCCAGGCTCCTGCTGGCCGACGAGCCGACCGCCTCGCTTGATTCGGCCACCTCCGACCAGGTGACCGGTCTTTTGAACCGGATCCGGCGCGAGCAGGGGACCTCAATCCTTTTCATCAGTCACAACCTGCCGCTGGTGGCCGGCCTGGCTGATCGGATCGCCATCATTTACGCCGGGACGCTGCTGGAAATCGGGCCGGCCCGTTCCCTGGTCGAACGGCCGCTGCATCCCTATACCCGACTGTTGTACGCGGCTCTGCCGGATCCGGGCCGCCGGGGTCAACCGCTGGCCACCGTCATCGGCCGGCCCGGCCAGCCGTCCGAAGCCGACCGGGGCTGCGTTTTTTTCGAGCGCTGTCCGGACCGGCGGGCGGCCTGCGCGGCCGAACGGCCGGTTATCAAGGAAATATTTCCCGACCATCGGGTGGCCTGCTTCCGTGCCGGCCAGCCGGATTGAAAAACCCTTCAAGCGAGGTGGGTGATGCCGAACCGCGTTTACGATTACCTTCTGGCGGCCCTGTTCTTGTTGCTTTCCCTCCTTACCATGAGGGTCGCCTACGATTACACCCTGATCCGGCTGGTGGTCGTCAACCTTTTCGTGGCGACGGCCGCGGCCGGTTTCCTGGCGGCCCGGCGTCCGATGCGCCTGCCGCTGACCGTTTTGATACCCCTGGCGGCCTTCCTGCTCTTCACCACGGTTTCGATCGCCTTTTCCTATTTTCCGGCGGCCACGCTCAGGGAGGTCTTCCACCTGGTTACCTTCGTCGGTCTCTTCCTGGTGGGACTTCAGCTGAATCTGGGCTGGCCCGGGCTGGTTGCCTGGCTGGCCGGCGCGGTGATCCTCTGCTTCTTCGGCCTTAACGATTACGCCCTGAGCAACCAGGTGGTGACTCCGCTGGGCAACAAGAACTTCTTTGCCGGTTACCTGGTTCTGGCCATCCCGGTTTTTGCCGCGGTACTCGGGCAGGAACTGGTTACCATGAGGCGGCCGGCGGTGGTCAAAGCGGCGCCCGGACGGAACGCTTCGCCGGCGGCCCCGCCCCGCTGGAATCGGCTGCCGGTGGCGATCGGGCTGACGCTGGGGCTGGTTCTGATGTTGGTACTGCTCTTCCGGGCCGATTCGCAGGCGGCCTTCCTGGGCACGGCGGTCGGGCTTGGCTGCCTGGCGGCTGGGGTTGCCTACCATTTCTTTACGATGCGCCGGCCGCCGGCCGTTCGGCGCCTGGTCCAGCTGGCCATCCTGGTGGTGGTGCTGGCGGCCCTGGCCGCCGGGTCAATCCTGGGCCTGCCTTCGGTGCGGCGTAATGTCCGGATGCCGCTCTGGGTCGGCAGCGTGCGGATGATCCGGGAACGGCCGTTAACCGGGTTTGGACCGGGCAGCTTCCTGGCCGCGTTCCAGCAATTCCGGCCGGCCGAGTATTACCAGAAAGAGGTGGCGGCGCCGCTTTCCGATCACAGTCATAACGAATTTCTGGAGACGGCCGCCGAGAACGGCCTGCCGGCGCTGGCCGCCTTTCTGGCCTTGCTGGTCGGTGTATTCGTGATTCTCCTGCGCGGATTGGGCCGGCCGCCGGAATGGGCGGTACCCGGCCGCAAGGCCGAGTCCGAGTGGATCTCCGCTTGGCGCGCCTGGTTCCTCCGGCTCGGTTTTCTGGGCAGTCTGCTGGCCATCCTGGTCGACGGGCAATTTTCAACCAATCTGCGCACCTTCACGGTGGGGCCGCTTTTCTGGCTGTTGCTGGGAATGGCCGCCGGCGGCGCGCCGGCCGCTCCGGCCCGGGAGCCGTCGGCCGCCGGCCGGTCTCTCCGCAACTCCGGCGTTTGGCTGGCGCTGATCATCTTCGCGCTGCTTTCCGGGGCGATCCGGGAGGTGCGCGGGCAGGTCTATTACAAGCTTGGGATCATGGACCGCAACCTTAAATCCTGGGAGTCGGCCATCCGGAACTACCGGCGTTCCCTGGAACTGGATCCGGCCAATCTCCAGGCCGCTTACAAGATGGCCTACGCTTACGGCAGCAGCGGCCAGATGGCCCGGGCCGAAGCCACCTACCTGGAAATTCTCCGGGTCAGTCCCAACTTTGCCAAGACCTACTACAACCTGGCCCTGCTGATGCTGCAGAGGGGCGATCGGGACTCGGCGCTCAAGTACCTGGCCTTGAGTCGGGATTACGATCCCTATGACCAGGAGAGCCTGCGGCTGGACAGCCTGCTTCGGGAGGGTCCGGAACTTTTCGGCCGGCCGCCGGGCGGGCGTCGTTGACGGCCGGGGAATAATTATGATAAAATTCTAATTTACCTTACCACCGGAATTTTTCCGGCCGGCGGCGCCGTTCTGCGCGGGTCCGGTCGGTACAAATCCGCAAGGAAAACCCATGGGCAAACAGTGCGTCTTCTGCGGCAAGAAAAGGCAGACCGGGATCTCGCTCAGCCACTCCCACCATCGCACCCGGCGTTTCTTCGAGGTGAACCTGCAATCGGTACGGACCGCTTCCGGCCGGGTGCTGGTTTGCACCGGCTGTCTGAAGAGCGGCAAGGTGATCAAGGCCGCGGTCCGTTCTAAACCGAAGACTCCCGCCGCAGGCTCTTGAGTTCCAGGGAAATGCGCGGCACGCCTTCCCGATCGCTGAACCTCGGCGTGTAGGCGGCGTCGACTATCACCCCCGCCGGCAGTAGCGGG
>JAKJFK010000179.1 GCA_022704925.1 candidate division TA06 bacterium
TCCCAAAAAGGCCATCCGCGAGACGGACCGGCGCATCGGCGTCATCGAAACCTCACGGACCGGGAACATCACCCTCATCCAGGGCTGCCTGGATATCGGCGTGGCCATGGCGCCGACCCTGATCCGGGCCGTCAAGGCGCGCCGGCAGACCGACCGGCCCGCCATCCTGGACGCGCCGCCGGGAACCTCCTGCCCGGTGATTACCACCCTGCGGAAGGCCGATTTCGCGCTCCTGGTCACCGAACCGACCCCATTTGGCCTCTACGATCTTACAATGGCCGTGGAGATGATCCGGGAACTCAAAATACCCTTCGGGGTGATCGTCAACCGGGTCGGGGTGGGCGACGACCGGGTTCACGCCTTCTGCCGGGAGACCGGGATCCCGATCCTGCTCGAGATTCCGGACGACCGGCGTATCGCCGAGGCCTACTCGCGCGGAGAAATCCTGGTCGAGGCCCGGCCGGAGTATCGCGCCCTCTTCACCGGCCTGCTCGAAAAGATAAAAAAGGCAGGCGGAAATAACAGGCTGAAGGAGGGGAAAGAATGAAACTCGGCATCGTCATCACCCGGACCGACCCGGAGAGCGTCTTCAACGTCCTGCGCCTGGCCCTTTACAGCCTGGAGCATGGCGACCGGGTGCGTATCTTCCTCTCGGGCCGGGGCGTGGAGATTGACCGGATCGAGGATCCGAAGTTCGACGTCAAGGGCCTGGCGCAGAAGGTCCTGAACGCCGGCGGCAGTTTCCACGCCTGCGGATCCTGTCTGAAACTGCGCAATTCGAACGGCTCTGATATCTGTCCCCTTTCGACCCTCAAGGACCACTACGAGATCGTGCGCGACTCGGACCGGCTCGTAACCATATGAAAGAGGGAAAAACGAAAACCAGGGAACTGGTCGTCGTCAGCGGCAAGGGCGGCACCGGCAAGACCAGCCTGACGGCCGCCTTCGCCGCGCTGGCCGAAGCGCCGGTGGTCGCCGACTGCGACGTGGACGCCACCGACCTGCACCTGCTGCTTTCGCCCCGGATCCTGGAACGCCACCGGTTCCGCAGCGGCCACGAGGCCGTCATCCGCCAGGAGGATTGCGTCGGCTGCGGCGGCTGCCTGGCCTATTGCCGCTATGACGCGGTAAAGAGAACGATCCAGCCCGCCGGCGACGCAGTCTTCTCCATCGACCCGGTCGCCTGCGAGGGCTGCGGGGTCTGCGTCCGTTTCTGCCCGGAGAACGCCATCGATTTCCCGGAACGGGAGTGCGGCGAATGGATGATATCGGAGTCCCGCTGCGGCCCGATGGTGCACGCCAAGCTGGGCGTCGCGGCCGAAAATTCCGGGAAACTGGTCTCCATCGTCCGCCGGGAGGCCCGGCGCCTGGCCGATGCGGAAAACCGGCGGCTGATCATCGTGGACGGCCCGCCGGGCATCGGCTGCCCGGTGATCGCCTCGATGACCGGCGCCACGCTGGTGCTGGCCGTCACCGAACCGACCCTCTCCGGCGAACACGACCTGAAGCGGGTTCTCTCCCTGGCCGCCCACTTCAGGATACCGGCCGCCGTCTGCGTCAACAAGTGGGACCTCAATCCCGACCTGGCCGGCCGGATTGAAACCGGGGCGGCCCGGGCGGGCGCGCGGATCGTCGGCCGCGTCCGGTACGACCGAAGCGTAACCCTGGCCCAGATGAAAAAACTGACGGTGGTCGAGACCGAAGCCCCCTGCGCTGAAGATGTCCGCTCCGTCTGGCAAAACCTCAACCTGGAGAAGGCATGAAGAATAACGAGTTCAACGACCAGGTCCAGCTGCAGTCCCGGCTCGAGCGCATTGGCCACAAGATCATCATCCTCTCCGGCAAGGGCGGCGTCGGCAAGAGCACCATCTCGGTCAACCTGGCCGTGTCCCTGATGCTGGAAGGCAAGCGGGTCGGCCTGCTGGACGTCGATATCCACGGCCCAAGCATCCCGACCATGCTCGGCCTGGAAAAAGAAATCCTCCGGGCGGACGAAGACGGCCTGTTCCCGATCGAACTGGGCGACCTGAAGGTCATGTCAATCGGCTTCCTGCTGAAGAACCAGGACGAGGCGGTCATCTGGCGGGGGCCGATGAAGATGGGGGCCATCAAGCAGTTCCTCCAGGACGTGGCCTGGGGCGACCTCGATTACCTGATCATAGACTCGCCGCCCGGCACCGGCGACGAACCTCTCTCGGTCTGCCAGCTGATCGGCGGCCTGGACGGCGCGGTGGTGGTCACCACGCCCCAGAAGGTGGCCGCGGTCAACGTGCGCAAGTCAGTCAACTTCTGCCGCCAGCTGAAGGTGCCGGTGATAGGCATCGTGGAGAACATGAGCGGCTTCGCCTGCCCGAAATGCGGCCAGGTAACGCCGATCCTGCGCGAAGGCGGCGGCCGGCGCATCGCCGCCGACATGAAGACGCCCTTCCTGGGCGCCATCCCCATCGATCCGGAGATCGCCCTTTCCGGCGACGAAGGCCGGCCCTTCATCCACCACTATGCCGCCTCGCCCACCGCGGGCATCATGCGCGAAATCATCAAGCCCATCCTGGCCCTGGACCGGACCGGCCACCCCCGGCCGAACGGAAAAACCACTTCGCCAACCGAGGAGAAAAAATGAAGATCGCCATTCCGCTGGCGGCCGGAAGACTCTCGATGCATTTCGGCCACTGCGAACAATTCGCGCTCCTGGACGTTGACCCTGAGAAGAAGAGCATACTCAACCGGGCGGATGTCACTCCGCCGCCGCACCAGCCCGGACTCCTGCCGCCCTGGCTGGCCGAACAGGGCGTCACCCTGGTCATAGCCGGCGGCATGGGCCAGCGCGCCCAGGACCTCTTCGCCCGGCAGGGCATCAAGGTCGTAATCGGCGCGCCGGCCGAGAGCCCCGAGAAACTGGCCGCCGACTTCCTCTCCGGGAACCTGAAAGAGGGAGAAAACGTTTGCGATCATTGAGCGAAGCACCGCTGACCCTTAGTGTGTTCTTGGTGCGTCGTGCTCGCGAGCGGTAGATGGAGATTCATAAAAACAAGTCACACCCCTAATAGAGAAGCCTTTCGAAAACATGACGAACGTTCATTTGTTTGTCATTCCCTGGTGCAGCAGAAAAAAATCCAGCAGTTCCTGCCGTTATTTTTTGGACTTTCCGGCAGGAGACCGGCCTTTTCCCTTTTCACCCGGGTGGGGTATACTACTCGTTAAAAGCGCCGGGGAGTCGAAACGCTGAAGGGGGAGAAGATGGCCGCAAGCGTCAGGATCACCATCCTGGTGGACAACCAGGCCGGGGAGGGGCTGGCCGCCGAGCACGGCTTCGCCCTCTGGATCGAAACCGGCGGGAAAAACATCCTCTTCGACACTGGCGAGGGGCCGGCCCTGCTGCACAACGCCCCGCAGCTGGGCGTTGACCTGGCCACGGCCGATTGCCTGGTACTGAGCCACGGCCACCACGACCATACCGGCGGCGTCGCCGCCCTGCTGGAGAAGACCGGCCCCCTCGACGTTTACTTCCATCCCGGCCTGACCGATGAACGGTACGCCATCCGCAGCGGCAAGGCCATCTCCATCAAGATGCCGCCGGCCTCGGCGGCGGCCCTTGCAAACCTGCCGGAGGCCAGGAAGCACCCGGTCCCGGCCCCGGCCGAGATTTTCGAAGGCGTCGGCCTGACCGGCCCCATCCCGCGCCGGACCGCCTACG
>JAKJFK010000180.1 GCA_022704925.1 candidate division TA06 bacterium
GAACCTGGCCGCCTCTTCCTGCTCGTAGGTTTCACGGATGGCCGGGTTGAGGCGTTCGACCCGGAGCGCCCGGTTATTCTGGAGTGCTGTCAGGATGGCGTCGCCGATCGTTATTTCAAGCGGGGTATCAATTTTGGCCGAGTCGGTTGCGGCGGCCGCGGCCGGGCCGGTCTGGGGAGAGAAACCGGGCGGTCCGGGTGTCCGGTCCGTCTCCTCGGTGAGGCCCGGGACCGCCGTGAAACAGGCCACGGCTAGCATCAGGAGGGCGGCCAGCCCCCGGGTCGTGGTTTTGATCAATCCGGTTTTAGGTTGCTTCTTTTTTATGTTTGGACTCGGCTTCCCGGCGGCCCGGTCAAAAAGGATGCCCGGGCTTCAGTTCGGAATGATCGTAACCCGCCGGCAGGAGACGATTTGTAAATATTGTTTAAAAGGCCGGTTTATTTTAATTATTTTGACATTTTATCGAAAGAATGTAAACCGGCCCGACTCCGGCCGCCAGAACTACGGAAGGCGGGAAGCCTGTATTTTATAAGAGCTGCCCGCCTCCCTATTCGTTTAAATATCTGGCTCGCGGTCGCGGCCTGACCAAGATAATCACGCTTTGGATGGTTTGAAGCCGCCTCATAACGAGTCCAGGAATTCCTCCAGTCGGAGGCAGGCCACTCCGACATTCTCAAGGTCCCTGATGTTGGCCGCGGCGACCTCCGGCGTCTGGGCCGAGGTGGCGTCGGTCACGCTGGTAACCTGGTACCCGTAGCAGATGGCGTCAAAAATGGTGGCCCGGATGCAGTTGGGGTACTGGGTACCGCAGACGGCCAGGCGGGTGACCCCGAGCCGTCTCAGCATGAAGTCCAGTTCCGTTTTCATGAAGGCGCTGAACCGGTTCTTGACGATCCGGTACTCCCCTTCGACCGGGGCCAGTTCCGCGACAATTTCGCATCCCGGGGTGCCCGGCACCACGTAACGACGCCCCTTCAGGAATTCATCAAGCCGGGTGATTTCAATGTCGCTGCCGTCGGCCCGGTACTCGCGGACGGCATGGAAGACCGGCCAACCTCGCGTCCGGAAAAAATCGAGCAGTTTTCTGATTTGGGGTATGGTGGCGTAGGCGCCGGCGACGCCGGCCGGCGCCCCGGGCAGGACGAAATCGTTCTGCATGTCGATGATGACCAGGGCGTATTTCCCGCTTTTTGGGGCTTCTTCCATGCCGAACTCTCTTTTTGATCGCTGGTTCTGGCCGGCAGCGGTGCATTCCGGTTGAATTTCCGCCGGCAAGGCCTTTCCGGTTTCCTGATAGTATATAGCCGGGCGGCTTTTATTGGCAATCTCCGGTTTTGACCGTCTGGAAATCGTTGACATTCCTTGAAGGAGGGATTATACTGCTTTTTATTCTCAGGAGCAGAAGGATAGATGTGATGGCAAAACCGGAGAAATTCATGAAACAAATGCGAGTAACCTGCCATGACGGCCTCTTCCGGCTGGAGGCGATTCCCTTTCGTATCGCCGCCGCCCGGGCGGCCGAAAAACTTAATATCGCCGGGGACGGGGAGGATTTCGAATCGTTGGAGAGGTTGATCGCCGAGGCGGAAGCCGCGGGCGCGCCCCGGGCCGCTTACCGGGTTTCCTACCTGGACGAAAGGCACGACGAGGAGGTGATCATTGACCGGCAACGGTTCCGGAGCCGGGTGCTCAGCGTCAACCTCGAAAAGGCCCACCGGGTCTTCCCCTACGTCGTCACCTGCGGCCCGGAGCTCGAGGATTGGTCGAAGCGGCAATCCGACCCGCTCTTCGCCTACTTTGCCGACTACATCAAGCAGGCCGCCCTGGCCGCGTCCCGCAAGTTTGCCTTCGGTTATATCAAGGAGACCTACCGGCTTTCGAAGTTTTCCACGATGGCCCCCGGCTCCCTGGCCGACTGGCCGATCCAGGAACAGCGGCCCCTCTTCGACCTTCTCGGACCGGTCCGGGAAACGACCGGCGTCGTGTTGACCGAGAGTTTCCTGATGCTCCCGACCAAGTCGGTCTCCGGTATCCTCTTTCCGACCGGAAGCAGTTTCGCCAGTTGTATGCTCTGCCCCCGGGAGCATTGCGTCGGCCGGTCGGCCCCTTACGATGAGAAGCTCTATGCGGAAAAGTACCGGAAGCAAGCCGGCTGAGGGCGGCTTGGTTTCCGGTCGGGTCCTGACCGGTTTCGGAGCCCGCCTGCTGGCCGGCCGCGGCGTACCCCCGGCCAACGCCCGTTACGTGGCCGAATCGGCCGTCCTGAACGAAGCGGCCGGCGTCACCACCCACGGGGTGGTCCAGTTTTTTTATTTCGACAAGCAGGTCGGGCCGGTCATCGATCCTTCGGCCGAGCCGAAGCTGGTGCTGGATCGGTCGGCCGTAGCCCTGGTGGACGGCAACGGGTCGTTTGCCCAGTTGGCCATGCGCCTGGCCGCCCGGATCGCGGCCGGCAAGGCCCGGAGGTTCGGGATCGGCCTGGTCTGCGTCCGGAACACCTCCTGGCTGGCCGGCCTGGGCGTCAAGCTCCTCCCGCTGGTGCGGCAGGGATTCTTCGCCGAGCTGTGGGCCGGTTCCGCCTTTAAGTACGTGGCGCCCTTCGGCGGCTGCGAGGCCCGGCTGGGGACCAACCCGATCGCTTTCGGTTTCCCGGTGCCCGGACGTCCCCCGGTGATATGCGACTTCTCCACCTCCACCGTGGCCCGGGGCCGGGCCGGCCTTATGATTCATGCCGGAGACCGGGCGCCGGAGAAGATCTTCCTCGATGGCCGCGGCCGGGCTACTGACAATTCGGCCGTTCTGGAAGCGGGCGGGAGCATCATGCTCCTGGGCGGCGAGCACTATGGTTACAAGGGATTCGGTCTTTCGCTCTGGGTGGAGGCGCTCGGGCTGATGGCCGGCAACCGCTATGAGCCGGGCCGGGAGCTGCGGGAGTCCTTCGCGCTGATGCTTATCAACCCGGCCGCTTTCGGCGAGGCGGATTTTTATTCGAAAGAGGTGAACCGCTTTGTGGAGATTATCAAGGGCGGCCGGCGGCGGCCGGGCGTGAAGGAGATCCGCCTGCCCGGGGAAAGAAGTTTCCGATCTCTTGCCCGAAGTGAAGGGCTCGGGATCTTCCTTTCCGGCGAGACGCTTGCCAGGTTGAACGACCTGGCCGCCCGGAACGGGCTGAAACCGATCTCCCTGAAATCCTGACGCCTTCCCAAAACCGAGTTTACCCCCCGGTTTTTTCTTCTCCGCTATTCCCCGGCCAGGTTTTCAGCCAGCCAGCGCGCCGGTTCCGAACGCAGTTCCTCCTTTAAATACGAGCCGATCAGGTGAAAACCCTTTATTCGTCCCGTCCGGAGATACTCGCGGGCCCTTTCCAGCTGGAATTTTACCAGCGACATCGGCAGGGTGTCGCAGGTCTCCCCGTAGTCGTAAAGATAAAGGCCCAGGTGGATCGGTTTTCCGGGGAAGCGCTCTTCGGCCTTTTTTAGGTACTCGTCAAGGTTCGGCAGGTCGGATGATTTCCAGACCCAGAGGTTGACGATGTCCAGGCAGGGCAGGTAGGCGGAAAAGTCCAGGTCGAGGTGCATGGTATAGACGACGGCCATCAGCTGGAGTTTGGTGTTGGCCGATTTCAGGGATTCAAAGGTTTCCCGCATCAGTTCTGCCGGCATCCGGCCGCCCTTGACGGCCGTGCTGAAATC
>JAKJFK010000181.1 GCA_022704925.1 candidate division TA06 bacterium
AGATCAGGTCCGGCTTCGCGGTCCGGATGATCTCGACCACCGCCTGCCTGGTCTCCCGGTCGGGATAGAGGTCAAGGTCGGCGGCGACCGGTCCCAGCGTTTCGGCGCCGATGACGGCGGCCGCGGCGGTTGCCTCCCGGTCGCGGACGGCGGCCAGCTCGGCCGGGTCGATCTCCCGGCCGCCCTTGTTCCCGGAACAGAGGTGGGCCATGAAGACCCGGTGGCCGGCGGCCGCGTACCGGGCCAGCGTGCCGGCGCAGAGAAATTCCAGATCGTCGGGATGGGCGCCCACGGCTAAAATATTCATCGGCTTCTCCGGTCAGTTGCATTCGGCCGTAAGCGGACCGGCCAGTTCCTTGAGGAAGAAAAGGCGCCCCGGCCGGGTGGGCATGAAACTGCTCGGCACCCAGATGTCCGGCCCGTAGCGCAGGGTTACCCAGAGGGACATCCCCTGCCACATCATGCCCCGGCCCAGGGCGCCGTCGCAGCCGCCGATGATCCGGTCGGCCTTCAGGAAGATGCCCGGCCCGATCGTGTTGGCGAAGGCCGGTACCAGCGTGGTGCGGCTCTTGAAGCTGGTGATCGCGTTCTGCTCGATGGTCAGCGGGTGAAGCCGGGCGGCCAGCCGGTACTCGGCCCGGCGCCAGGCCGCCTCGCTCTTGAACTCGGCGGCGAAGTGCGGCTCCCAGAAGGCGATATGAAAGACCCGGCCGATGCCGAAGACCACCGACATCCGGGCCCCCCGTTTGCGCAGGCGATTGATCTCCTCCGGGTAGGCGGGCAGCTGGTCGCGCCGGGCGAAGTGGCGCTGCTTCCGGGGTACGCCCAGGCGGCCGAGCGGGCCGTAGAAGGCATCCTCCATGGCCTTCTGGAAGGCGCCCGGGTGGTCGGCCGGCAGGGTGTTGCCGGCGCGGTCGCTCCACTCGTCCATGTTGAAACCGTGCACGTGGCGGCAATCCACTCCCCACTCCTTCAGGAAATGGACCGTCCAGCGGTACATGCCCATCGGCCCCACCGGCAGGATGAGAATCAGCTCGCGTTTTTCTTCGGCGGCCCGACAGATCTCCAGGGCGATCTCGTGGCCCATCAAAACGCCAAACTCCTCCAGGGAGGCGCAGGCCACCGGCTGGAAGTCCCGCTGCCACCAGGGCTGGCGCTTCAGGATCTCATCCGGCGGCTGGGAGGCGCAGCGGTCAATCCGAGCCAGATCCCAGCCGGCCGGCAAAAACCCCTCCATCAAGGATCCTTTCAGGGTACTCATCAGGTTCATAATTTTTTCTCCTCAAGGGTTCACAAAAGGCTGATTTTCAGCTCTACGGAGAATCTTTAGAGTATAATATCAAAAAAGGCAGGGCGCGACAAGTCGGCCAAAAAACGCCGAAGCGCGCCGGCCGCCGTTTTGATTGGCAGGAAAATAGCCCGTCGAACCGGGTTTAACTTGGAAAGGGAGACCGCCATGAAGAATGAGATCCGCCGGATCGAAACCGGAACCGCACCCCGGGCCATCGGTCCTTACAGCCAGGCGGTGGCCTGCGGAAACCTGGTCTTCACCTCGGGCCAGATCTCCATCGACCCGGCCACCAACCAGTTCACCGGTGGGGATGTCTCTGAACAGACCCGGCGCGCGCTGGAGAACCTCAAGGCGGTCCTGGCCGCGGCCGGCTGCGGCCTGGAGCGGGTGGTCAAAACCACGGTCTATCTCAAGGACATGAAGGACTTCGAGGCGATGAACCGGGTCTACGCGGAGTACTTCACCGAACACCCGGCCCGCGCCACCGTCCAGGCGGCCGGACTGCCGAAGAATGCCCTGGTCGAGATCGACTGCCTGGCGGTCCGGCCGGATTAGGAGCCGGCCGGCGGCCGGGGCAGCCAGACCCGCATCGGTCCGGCCGCCCGGTTATCCCAGACGAAGTAGGGCACGGCGATAACCGGCGCCGGTTCCAGTTTCGGCGCCCGGTCCGAGTAAAGCCGTTTTTCCCAACCCGCCCGCGAGGCGCGCCAGCCCCTTCCCTTCAAAAGCACCAAACCCTTGAGCGGGCCGGACTCCACCCGGACCGGCCGGAAACTCCGGGCCGAATCAATAAAAATCGAGGGCAGGCCCGGGTTGTCAACACCCTCCAGGCAGTAAACCAGCGGCCCGCGCCGCAGGGCGGCGCAGCCGGCGGCGGTGCCGACCGCCGGGTGAGCGTGGACCAGCTCCGGCTTCATCTCCAGGTCCAATGCCAGCCGGTCGCCCGGCCGCCAGGTCCGATCCAGGAGCAGGTAACCCCGGCTCAATCGGCCGCTCAAACTCGTTCCGTTGATCGACAGGGACCAGTTTCGGCACCATTCCGGAACCCGCAGGCGCAGCCGGAAGCGGACCGGCCGCTCCGGCGAAATTTCCAATCCGACCCGCCCCTCCCAGGGATAATCCGTCTCCTGGACAAACCGCAGCCGCACTCCGGAGATCTCCAGCCGGGCCGCGCCGGCGCCGTAAAGATGTACGCAGAGCTCGTCTTCGGCGGCCGAGTAGAAGTAACGGCCGAGGGAGGCCAGCAGGCGCAGCAGGTTGGGCGGACAGCAGGCGCAGCCGAAGAATTCCTGCCGGTGGTGGCGCCCCTCGCTGGCCAACGGATTGACGTAGAAGAAGCGGCGGCCGTCGAGGGAAACGCCGCTGAGGGCCCCGTTATAAAGGGCCGCCTCCATGACCTCGGCGTAACGGCGGTCGCAATCCAGGTCCAGCAGACGGCGGGCCCAGAAGATAAGACCGATGGAGGCGCAGGTTTCGGCGTAGGCGGTCTCGTTGGGAAGGTGGTAATCCCCGGAGAACTGTTCGCCGACGGCCAGGGCGCCGATACCGCCGGTCAGGTAGAGCTTGCGCAGCGCAACGCTCTCCCAGAGCCGATCCAGGGTCCGTCGGTAGCGGCGGTCGCCGGTTTCGGCCGCCAGGTCGGCCAGGCCGCTGTAAAGGTAGACGGCCCGGACGGCGTGGCCGACCGCCTCGGTCTGCTCCAGCAGCGGCCGATGGGCCTGTAACCTTTCGTAGGGCACCGGTTCCGGCTCGGCCGGATCGTTTCTTTCGCGCCGTTCCCGGTCCCAGAAGTGGGGCGGCCGACCCCGTTCCTCCAGAAAAAAACGGGCCAGTTCCAGGTAACGGCGGCGGCCGGTGGCCCGGTAGAGTCCGACCAGGGCCAGCTCCACTTCCGGGTGGCCGTCGTAACCGGGCCGCTGCTCCGGCCCGGGCCCGAAGACCCGGCCGATCAGGTCGGCGAAACGTTGGGCCGCCTCCAGAAGGCGGGAGTCGCCGGTGGCCCGATGGTAGGCGACGGCCGCCTCGAAGAAGTGGCCGGCGGTATAGAGTTCGTGGCTGCGCATCAGGTTGGTCCAGCGCAGTTTCGGCTCGACCACGGTATAGTACACGTTCAGGTAGCCATCGGGCTGCTGGGCGGCCGCGATACGGCCGGCCAGTTCCTGCAGCCGGGCCGCCAGGGACGGGTTGGACCGCTCGGCCAGGACGTAACTGGCCGCCTCCACCCACTTGTAAACGTCGGAGTCCCAGAAATGGTGCGGCACCGGTTCCCGGCCCGGCCGCCAGTCAAGGTTGAAGGCGCCGATCCGGCCGGTCTCCTGCAGCCGCCGGTAAACCAGGGGAACCGAAACCCGGCGGTTG
>JAKJFK010000182.1 GCA_022704925.1 candidate division TA06 bacterium
CCAATGGGAATTCGCCGTCGATCCCGCCGTACTCGTCGGCGGTGTACTCCTTCTCGAAAACCTTTTCGCCCCGGGGATCGTTGATCTGCACCTGGAGCTTCCGGCCCGCGAACGGGGAGGGTCCTTCCTGGTCATACCTGGCGTTATTGACCCAGGCCTTGAACTTGACGGTCTGCTCCGGTCGGTAGACCGGCCGGTCGGTGATCAGGTAATGCTTGACCTGGTTGTACTCCGCGTCGTAATAGCGGCCGAACCAGGCGTGGGTAAAGCCGAGGTAGGCGAAGCGGCCGTCCCCGGTGGTGGCGGTGATCAGCCAGGCGTAATTCCGGTCCTCGTCCGACCCCTTGACGATGACCTGGCCGTCCGGGTCGGCCCGCTCCGCGAAGTTGCGCGTCTGGATGTCGTACTGGGCCTCGCCGGTCCGCCGGACCTCCCGCCACTTCTGCCAGTAGCCGAAGAACTCCAGGTTTGCCCCGGCCACCGGCTGGCCGGTGACCGCGTCGGCGACGAAGTAGTAGGTGCCGTTCTCCAGCGGCTTCTTGACGATGGCGGTGTCGGCGACCCAGAGGACGATGCTGCTGGTGTTGCCGCCGTTCATCTTCGCGGTCAGCAGGTAGGCGCCCGGTTTCTGCAGGGGCGTGGTGACGGTGATGCGCCGGTCGAAGTGTTTCGGCCGGGGTTCCAGCGGGAGTTCCCAGGCCGCGACCTGTCTCCCGACATACTGTTCCTGCTTTTTGGTGACCAGCCGGTAGCCGAGGTTCTCGATGTTGACCTGCTCCCATTCAAGGGTTTTCGGCCGTGACTTGATGTACTCCTTGACATCGGCCAGCAGTTTGGCGACGTTGACCTCGCGGGCGGTGAAGCTCACCGAGCGGCCGTTGCGGAAGCGGTAATCCACGGTGGCGCCGACGCCGGCCGGCTGGGTGGCCGCCGGCTGGAACTGGCCCCAGTTACCGACGATCTGGTCCAGGCGGTTCTGCTTATCCTGTCCCCGGTCGCCGTGCTCCCGGATGCTGCGGCGCAGGTACCCGGCGGCGGCGTCGTACTGCATCCGGTTCTCGTGGACGCTCGTCAGCCGGAGCAGCGCCTGCTCCCCGTAGCCAGCCCGGTCCTCGTCGGCGATCTGCTTGTAGATCCTGATGTAATTGAACTCGTCGGGAAGCTTGAAGCGCTTGATCCCGTTGGCCAGCCGGGCGATCGTTTCGTCTTCGCCCAGGGTATGCACCGCGTAGGGGCCGCTTTCGTTCTTCTTCGTGTCGTCCTCGGCGAGCTGGCCGAAGTAGCCGCGGTAACCGCTCATCGTGGCCACGTCGAACTGGTTGCAGAGGAAATCGGCCCACTCGTAAAGGGTCCGGCCCTTGAGTGAGGGCGACAGTTCGATCGCCTGGGCCAGGCACCAGCGGAATCGTTCGCCGTCGGTGGCGGCCGCCTCCCAGCTCTTCGGGAGCCGGTGAAAGACCGGCGTGCCGTCTGGGTTGACCGGCGCCCCGCGCGTTCCGGACCGGTAATCGCCCCGGTAGTAGCCCTCCTCGTAGTCGGGCAGGACGGTCAGGTCGGTCAGGTACTGCAGGCGCCAGGCCTCGCTCCAGCCGCGGTTGCCCAGCAGGGCCTGGTAGCAGGTGAGGTAGAGGTAGCCGGTCTGGCCGTCGTTGGCCGCGGCCGGGTTCCCTTCCTTCTTCTCGATGGCCTCCCGGTAGAGCTGCAGGGAACGCACCCGGTCCCGCTCGAATGAGTTCATCATCACCGCCGGTCCCCGGTGCGGACCGCGTACGAACTCCCCGGCCACCATTGAGCCGTAATGTTCTATTTCCTGGTACAACTCGCCGGCCCGGGCCAGCAGGCGCCAGTTTTTCCCGTGGGCCTTGACGACCTTCTCGATGAAGGCGTCGAATTCGCTGACCCGGCCGAGATTGCGCAGGCACTGCACGGCGGCCGACAGGTCCTCGGAGACCTTCTCCGGGGCGTCGGCCGGGTCGAGCGCCAGCGCGCTGTAGATGTCGAAGGCCTCCTTGAAGTTGCCGTCCTTCATCAACCGGGCGGCCCGCTCCCGGTCGGCCGGGTTCCCCCGCTGGCCGAAGGCGCTCATCGTGAAGAAGGTTCCGGCGGCCATTACGGCCAGTACGATTAACGTGACGGCGATTCTTGACCTCGGCATGATCTGCTCCTTCCTGGAATTGAGGGGACCGGTTGAACGTTGCTCCGGCGGTCTCAGCCGTTTCCCGATTCTCCCGGCGGTCCGTTTGTCACATTAGACACCGGGGCCGGTAAAATGTTCCGGTCCGGTCCGCATAACCTGCGGCCCGGCTTGGTTCCGCCCCCTCCGTCCGGCCGCCTTCAGGGTTCGAGCAGCGCCTGGAGATGGGCCGGAAGCGCTTTTTTGGTCAGCAGGTATCCCTTGTACTGGTAGGGTCCGAGTTCGCCCACCGCGATCCGGCGGCCCGAGAAGGTTTGAGCCGCCACCCGGCATTTCAGGTCAAAGCCGCTGGCCGTCATCTCCACCAGCCGGCTGCCGGCCGGGATCTTCAGGGATTTCTCCAGGTCGAGCGTGACGCCGGGAACGGTCTCTTCGGCCAGGTTGGAGACGATGACCAGCAGGCTTTCCCCGTCCGGCTGGTAGACCGTCGTTTCCACCGTCCGGTCGGCCGGCCGGATCACCGTCACCGGCGCGTGGTTATTGCGCGTGTAGTACTCGCCGGTGTAAGGGAAGGGCAGGGTGCGCCAGATCTGCCAGAGCGGCCAGATGTAGCTGCGGCCGCGGGAATCGGAGATCGGCGCCGGCTGATTTTCCTTTGGCATCGGCTTATAGCCGCCCGCCTCCGGGAAGAGCGCGTTCTCGTGGTGGAAGGTAACGTGCGGAAAGGCCCCCAGGCCGGCCCAGTAGGCGACCGCCCGCGGGGTCAGGTAGGGGCGCTGCTCGGGCCGCCAGGTCCAGATGGTCGGCACGGCCGCGCTGGGCATCATCCCCTCCACGCAGACCCGGGGCGACTCGAGCATCCTGGTCCGGGATTCGCCGCTCAGGTAGGCGTCCACGACCGCGTGACCGAAGCCGTGCTCGGCGGCGCCCGTGTGCATGATCAGGAAGCCGCCGTCCCCGACCGTCCGGCGCAGTTCCTGGGTATAGCGTAAGTACTGCTTGGCCGCGAAGGCGTAATCGAGGGCCGGCGTCCCGAAGACCATCGCGTACTCGGAGAACTCCTCGGTGGAGGCGTGGTCAATGTAGATGCCGTCCCAATCGCGCTGGAACCGGCTCTTCCAGGGGCCGTTATCGGCCAGCAGGTGGGGGTAGGGGCGCAGGTAGACCATCAGGCGGAGGCCCAGCTTGTGGGCCGAGGCGATCAGGCGGTCCAGGTCCTTTGCCTCCTCCTCGTTGTAGGGCCGGTAGGTGTGCATCGGCCGGTGGTCGGCCACCCAGTCGTCATGCAGGATCAGGATGTTGGCGCCATCATCCGCCATCCGCTTCAGCGCTTCGTCGGTGGGCAGGAACGGCTTGTCCCCGTGGCGGCCCAGCCAGTGGTAGACCCGGGCGCCGATCAGGCGGCCGCCGGTCACCGCCCGGCCCAGTCCGAGTCCCCAACGGTTGCGGTAGACCGTCCCGGCCGCCGCCTGGATGCCTCCGGCGGCCGCCAGGTTCCAGGTGTGTCCAAATT
>JAKJFK010000183.1 GCA_022704925.1 candidate division TA06 bacterium
ATCCGCCACCTGCTGGACCGCGTCAAGCTGCACTGCGGCTCCCTCGACAGTTACGCCAGCCTCTTCCAGATCGTCCAGCGGGTTAAGCCGCAGGAATGCTACCACCTGGCGGCTCAGAGTTATGTCAGTTACTCCTTCGAGGACGAGTTTTCCACCATGAACACCAACGTCAACGGCACGCTCTTCATTCTCTCGGCCCTCAAGGAAAACGCCCCCCGCTGCCGCTTCTACTTCGCCGGCTCCAGCGAGATGTTCGGCCTGGTGCACGAATCACCCCAGAGCGAGTTGACCCGTTTCCATCCCCGTTCTCCTTACGGAGTCTCCAAGGTGACCGGCTTCTACCTGACCCAGAACTACCGGGAATCCTACCGGATGTTCGCCTGTTCCGGCATTCTTTTCAACCACGAATCACCCCGGCGCGGCCACGAGTTCGTGACCCGCAAGATCAGCCGCGGCGTGGCCGCCATCAAGCTGGGACTGGCTAAAAAAATCACCCTGGGCAACCTGAAGGCCGAGCGGGACTGGGGATACGCTCCCGAATACGTGGAGGCCATGTGGCTGATGCTCCAGCAGCGGGAGCCCGAGGACTTCGTCATTGCCACCGAGGAGACCCATACCGTCGAGGATTTCGCCGCGGCCGCCTTCAAGTCTGTCGGCCTGGACTGGCGCCGGCATGTCGAAACCGACCCGGCCCTCCTGCGCCCGGCCGAGGTCCACGAACTACGGGGCAACATCGCCCGGGCCAGAAAAAAGCTGGGCTGGAGACCGAAGGTGAAGTTCGAAAAACTGGTCCGGATCATGGTCGAAGCCGATCTGAAGGAGCTCCGGGAGGAACATAACCTCTAGCCCGGAAACGAAATTCCGCCGATGAAGATCATTCTTGACGCCGCGGTGAGCGGACCGGCGCCGGCCGGACTGGGCGTCTGGTGCCGGAGCCTGCTGGAGGCTCTGGCCGAAATCGATCGCGAAAACCGGTACCTGGTCTGGGATGCCTTCTGGCGCGATTTCAACCGGCGCCGGCAGCGAATACCCGTACCGGAAGCGTCCAACTTCCGGCTCAAGCTCTGGCGGCTGCCGAGGCAGCTGGTCACCGGCCTGGAAGACCGGGGCTGGCCGCTGCTGGAGACCGGACTGGCCGCCGAAGGGGCCGACCTCTTCCACGGACTGCGCTACTTCGTCCCCCGGCTGCGCCGGCTGAAGGGCGTGGCCACCATCTACGACCTCTCCTTTGTGATCAACCCGGGCTGGTACCAGGACGCCTGGTACCGCAACGTGCCCCTCTACTGCCGGCGGGCCGACGCGATCGCCGCCATCTCGCGCACCACCGCCGACGACCTGGTAAAACACTTCGGCCTCCCGGCGAAAAAGATCGAGGTGATCTACGGCGGGGTGGGGCGTCCCTTCCGGCCCGAGTCCGATCGGAACCGGCTGGAGGCCTTTCGCCGGGAACAGGGCCTGGAACGCCCCTTCCTGCTCACCGTGGCCACCTCCGACCGCCGGAAGAACCTGGCCGGCCTGCTGGAGGCCTTCGGCCTGGCCGCCGAACGTATTCCGGAACTGGAGCTGGTCATCGCCGGCAACCCGGCCGCGGTCCAACCGCCTCTGCGCGAACGCATCAACCGGCTCGGCCTGGCGGATCGAATCCGGTTTCCCGGTTACCTGCCGACCACCGACCTGGTCCGACTCTACAACCTGGCCCTGGCCTTTGTCTTTCCATCCCTGTACGAGGGCTTCGGTCTGCCAGTGCTGGAGGCCATGGCCTGCGGCTGCCCGGTGGTCACCTCCAGCGTCTCCGCCCTGCCGGAAGTGGCCGGCGGCGCCGCCCGGCTGGTTGACCCCAACCGGATCGAAGATATCGCCGCCGCCCTGGTCGAAATCGCGCGCCGGGAGTCGCTGCGCTCCGAGCTGCGTGAAAAAGGACTGCTCCGGGCCCGGGACTTCTCCTGGCAACGGGCCGCCCGGCAGACCCTGGATCTTTACCGGCGGGTGCTGGCATCATGAAACGGATCAAGATCGCCCTGGTCATCGCCACCCTGGAAATCGGCGGCGCCGAGAAGCAGCTGGCCGAATTGGCCAGCCGGCTTGACCGGACCGGCTTCGAACCAATCGTTCTCTGCCTGCGCCAAACCGGACCGGTGGCCGAACGCCTCCGAGAGGCCGGCGTGCCCGTCCATTACCTTGATAAACGGGGCAAACTGGACCCGGGCCTCATCTTCCGGCTGGCAGCGCTGCTGCGGCGGGAAAGGCCCGACATCCTGCACAGCTGGATGTTCACGGCCAACACTTACGGCCGGCTGGCGGCCGGCCTGGCCGGAATCCCCTCGATCATCGCCGCCGAACGGGGCGCCGACCATTGGAAACGCTGGTACCACTTCGCCATCGACCGCCGCCTCTTGAAGAAGACCGACCGGCTCCTGGCCGTTTCGGAAGGGGTCCGGGAGTTTTATGCCCGGCGCCTGGCCATTTCCCAAGAACGCATCACCGTAATCACCAACGGCGTTGACCTGAAGCGCTTCCGCGCCTTCCGGCCGCCGCGGCCGATTGATCCCGGCCTGGTTCTCTCGGCCGGCCGGCTGGCCGAACAGAAGGGCTTCCTGGACCTGGTCCGGGCGGCCCGGATGGTAATCGACCGGAAACCGGGCACCCGTTTCACGGTTCTCGGCGAAGGCCCGGAAAGGCCGCGGCTGGAGGCGGAAATCCGCCGGCTCGGGTTGGAGCGGAGTTTTCGGCTGCCGGGTGAAACAGCCGACATCCGCCCCTGCCTCTTCGAAGCCGGCCTCTTCGTCCTTCCCTCCCTTTACGAAGGCATGCCCAATGCGGTCCTGGAGGCGATGGCCGCCGGAAAACCGGTAATCGCCACCCGGGTCGAGGGAAGCCGCGAGGCGGTCCTCGACAACCGGACCGGCCGCCTGGTGACTCCGGCGGCGCCGGCGGAACTGGCCGCGGCCATCCTTGACCTGCTCGCCGATCCGGCCCGGGCCGCCGAATGGGGCGAAGCCGGCCGCCGGCGGGTGGAGGCCGAATACAATCTCGACTCCATCATCAAGGAATACGAGAGCCTTTACCGCGAACTGGTAAAATCAAAAACAACCGGTCCTGGAAAAAATGCACTCGAAAGATAATCGCGATGTTTTTGAGCAGATCTGGAATGATCCTGCCGTCCGGACCGCCCTGGTCAACCTTTACCAGTTTGAACAGGGACTCGGACCCTATCCCGGCGAGGCAAAAATGGCCCGCCTTCATGAACTGGGGCTGGCGCTGCCGAAATCAGGCCGTTCCGCACTGACCCACCTCGGAACCGCCCTCGGCTACAACCTGCGCGAATGGCGACTCCAGGTGGTTGAAAAACGGCTGCAAACGACCCTGGCCAAGCTTGGCATCAACGAAGGCGCTTCCATCCTGGACTTTGGCTGCGGAGGCGGACAGACGCTGCTGGCCCTTTCCGAATACCGACCGGGCCGTCTGATGGGCGTGGACCGCGACCCGGAAGCCGTATCCTTTGCCCGTTTCCTATTTGAAAAGAGCGGGCGGCCGGAAGAGAGTTACGAATTCCAGTCCGGAACCCTGGCTGAAATTTCAAGGCTGCCTGACGATTCCTTCAGCCACATTATCTGCCGGGGCGTGCTCCACAAGGTAAG
>JAKJFK010000184.1 GCA_022704925.1 candidate division TA06 bacterium
GCCAGGTAGGCCGCCGGGTTCGCCTCCCACACCGACTCCCGGATCCCGCCCAGAATCCGGGCCAGCACCTCTTCGGTGCTCCGGCTCTCGCAGCGCGGGCACTGCCGGCGCTGGCGCGTCCGCCACATCTTGCAGTGGTAGAATGACTCCTGGGCCACGATCAAGATGAGGCCGGCCAGTTCCGGGACCGCGCCGAAGAGGCGGCCGAACTGTTCCCGGTAGAAGGCCCGCCCCTCGTCGCTTTCGGTGCAGAGAAACCGGAGCCGGAGGCCCGGGTCCAGTTCCACCACGATGCCGCCGGCCTCCGGGTGGGCCACGAAGACCGGGTGATCCTCCCGCAGCTTGGGGCCGACCGCCACGTAACTGAAGCGGACGCCGTACCGGGCGGCCCGGCGGGCCGCCTCCTGCAGGACGGCCAGGTTGCGGCCGGCCTCCGGGTGGTTCAGTTCGGGCAGGACCGCGCTTTCGGCGTAGCAGAGCAGGTCGCCGTAGATCATCATTTCGTTGACGCCGTAATGGGCGTAAAGACGGAAGGCGTCGTCGTCCAGGTACTCGGGGCCGAAGTCCGGAACCGAGTAGTTGCCGCCCCACGGCCCCTGGCTGATCTGGTGTCCCCAGGCGGCGCGCCCTTCATGCGGACCGGCCGGCAGGAAGGGGCCGCGGCGCGCGCCCATCTCGAACTCCAGCCAGGCCACCGCTGCCCAGAGGCCGGGGACCCCGCCGGCTTCAATCGCCAGGAGGTCCGGCCGGGAATCCCAGCGGAAGTCGCGCTCGGCCAGGCCGTCCGTAGACCGGCGCAGCAGAATCCGCGGCCGGCCGGCCGAGCCGGTCTGCACGCCCAGGCGGCCGAGAAAATCCTCCAGGTCCCGGCGCACCAGCCCGGCCACTTCCGGGTCCGGCCAGTCGCAGAAGATGGCCGCGCCGTCACCAACGACCAGGTCGCCCGACGCCGGCCGGGCCGCCGGGTCGCGCATCACCAGCCGGTGCGGGTCACGCCGCTGGCGGCAGAGCGGGTCGGCGTTGGCCTGCCTGAGCAAATCGCGGATATGGAGTGAATTGTGCATGTCGGTTTTCCCGGAGATTTGGCTGGAATCGATTCAGAAAAAAACAAAGCCGACCGCTGGACCGGCCGGCCGGAAACCGGAGCCCTTCAATTGCGGTGCCGGTCGTAAATCTCCTCGAAGGCGGCGGCGATCCTGGTGAACGCCCCCAGGACGTCCGGGTCGAACTGGTCGGGCGAGGTCTTCCGGTCGCCCTCGGTGATCATCTTGAAGGCGGTCGAGTGGTCGAATTCCGGCTTGTAGGGTCGGCGGCTCCGGAGCGCGTCGTAGATGTCGCAGATCATGACGATCCGGGCCTCGAGCGGAATGGCTGCCCCCTTGAGGCCGTGCGGGTACCCGGACCCGTCCCACTTCTCGTGGTGGCAGAGGGCCAGGCGGGCCGAAAGCTGAATGGTCGGGTAGCGGGAGCCGGCCAGGATCTTCTCGCCTATCAGGGTGTGCGTCTTCATGATCTCGAACTCTTCCGGGGTGAGGCCGCCCGGCTTCAACAGAATATGGTCAGGGATGCCGATCTTCCCGATGTCGTGCATGGCGCTGGTGAAGGTTATCTCCTCGATGAAGGCGTGGGACATGCCCATGGCCTCGGAAAGGTCTTTGACGTAAAGACGAATCCGGGTAAGATGGCGTCCGGTGTCGGAATCCCGGTACTCGCCGGCCGAGGTCAACCGCAGGACGATCTCGCGGCTCATGCTGTGAAGCATGTCCAGGGCATTCGAGAGCTCGCCGGTCTTCTCGTCAATGATCTTCTGCAGTTTCCCTTCGTACTGCTGTTCGACGTCAAAGAGGCGCTGGATATGACTGTTGAGTCCCTCGGCCGAAAGGAAGCTCGGCAGCGTCAGGCCGGTCCGGCTGCGGGGCGGCGTCGGCGCCCGGGCGCCGACCAGCGAGACGATCGAAAGGTACTTGTCGCTCAGCTTGCCGGCCGCCTCGTCCAGGCGGCAGACGTGGGCGACCACGAAGACGAAGTTGAGCGAGATGAAGAAGGCCGTCGGCTTTATCCAGTAGCGGGCGAAAGTGAATAGAAGCAGGGAACCGAGGACGATGATGGCGCAGCCGGCCACCCAGAGCAGGCCCACCTTCCGGTAACTGCTCTTCGCCAGCAGGGTGAAGATCGGAAAGAAGAGAAACAGGCCCAGGAAACGCCGGAACCAGTCGCCGGCCACCTTGAGGCTGTCTCCATTGAGCAGGTTGTCCAGCATGGTGGCGTGCACCTCGACCCCGGCCATCCGGTTGCGGTGCTGGCTGAAGGGCGTGGTGAAAACGTCCCCCAGCCCGGGCGCGCTCGCGCCCAGCAGGACGGCCTTGCCCCGGAAGAATGAAGACGGGTAATCCCCCAGGATGACATTTCCCATCGAAAGGTAGGGATAGGTCCGGGGCGGTCCGCGGAAATTGATCCGGGTCGGGTCCACCTGGAATATGACGTTCCGGCCCGGCTCGGCCTTGACCGCCGCCGAGGGGCTTCCCCGGCGCATGACCTTGTCGGTCATGGTCTCGTAGAGGGCCGAGGAGAAGGAGGGAATCCCCTTCTGCTGGTAGTAGAGGGTGTGGAAGGATTCCCGCAGGATGGCGTCCACCGCCGGTTCGACGTGAATGTGGCCGGTCCGATGGGGCTTGAAGGCCGACAGCGGGTAGTGGGGCGCGGCCTCGGAGTCGAAGTAGACGGGCAGGATCACCCTCCCCTGCTGCCGGATGGCCAGGTTGAAGATGGAGTCATCCGCCGAGGGTTCGTCCATGATGACGTCGAAGCCCACCGCGTCCGCCTCCCGGACCGACTCCAGGAAGGCGGCGTAGTTGCGGCGCGGAAAGGGCCAGCGGCCCAGGGCGTCCAGCGTCTCTTCGTCGATGTCTACGATGACGATCCGCGGGTCCGGATGGCGCGCCCCCCGGAGGCGGAAGGAGAGATCATAGGAGTAATTGTCCGTCCCGTCGAAAAGGCCGAGATAGTCGAAAAAGAATATCAGGCACAGGCCGGCCAGGACGAAGACGGCCAGGCGCCGGCCGGCCGGAAACAATTTCATGCTTCGCGTTTTCTTCCGGGTTCAGGGCACCAGGATCGTGAAGATGATGGCGGTAAGCGTCACCCAGAACCCAGCGTTGGACGACGGCTTGACGTCGAAGCTCTGGGGAGCCGAGAAGTCCCCCTCCTGGTTCCACCGGTCGATGGCGGCGGTGCGGGCGTAGTAGGTGCCGCTCTTCTTGGGCTTCTCCAGGGTGATCTCCGAGGCCGGAACCTTCTGGTCGACCAGGACCTTGCCAAACTCCGGTTCGCCGGCCAGCTGGAACCGGTAACTGGTCCCATCGCCCAGGTCCTGCCAGCGAATGGAAATGTCCGTTTTGCTGATCGTGGGAGCCTCGACCGCCGGCGCGTCCTTGGGCGGCGGCAGCTGCATCGCGAAGCGCAGCGGGTCGGACCAGGCGCCCTGCCGGTTGTCGACATCAATCGAACTCACCCGGAAGTAGTAGCTCTTAAACTCGAGATCGCCGGTCTCGTAGGAGTTGGCGGTGATGTCACTGCTCTCCTTCACCAGCTTGGTGAACCCGGCGTCGTCGGCGATCTGGACATGGTAGCGCGAG
>JAKJFK010000015.1 GCA_022704925.1 candidate division TA06 bacterium
CGGGCCGGAACTTCCGTAGCCGTAGGCATCATGGCCATGTTTGCCACCCAGGTTTTCATTAATATCGCCATGACCATGGGCTTCCTGCCGGTGGTCGGCATCCCCCTGCCCTTCCTCAGTTACGGCGGGTCCTCCTTGATCGCCTCGCTTTCGGCGGTCGGGATCCTGCTGAACATCAAACAGCAGGAAACCTTCATCTGAATGGCGGTTTCCCATTCCGAAGCTGCGATGCGTTTTCTCAATCTGATTCCCCGCCCCGGGCGCTACGTGGGCGCCGAAGTCAACGCCGCCGGCCGCGACTGGAACTCGGCCCGGGTTCGTCTTTGTCTCTGCTTTCCCGACACCTACGAGGTCGGGATGTCCAACCTTGGTTTGCGCATTCTCTACGGGACGGTCAACAACGCCGGTTCCTACCTGGCCGAACGCGTCTTCATACCCGATCCGGAGGCGGAGGCCGGATTCCGGCAGCACCATGAAGGCCTCTGGAGTCTTGAATCACGCCATTCGCTTCGTGATTTCGACCTGATCGGGGTGGGGCTGGCCAGCGAACTTTCATACACCAACCTGCTGACGCTCCTGTCGCTGGCCGGACTGCCCCGATTGAGCAAAGATCGGACCGAAACTGACCCGATCGTCCTGGCCGGAGGTAACGGCGCCCTGACCCCGGAACCACTCGCCCCTTTCGTGGACGCCTTTTTTATGGGCGAAG
Organism: candidate division TA06 bacterium; assembly: GCA_022704925.1. GTDB lineage: Bacteria > Ratteibacteria > UBA8468 > MWAK01 > MWAK01 > MWAK01. Next base: position 710 of record JAKJFK010000015.1, read on the forward strand.
CCGACACGGCCATTCTGGGGATCATGTCGGCCCTGGAACGCATTCGCGGCGGCCGCCGGCGTGAAAAACTCCTTGAGCTGGCCCGCCTGGAAGGGGTTTATGTGCCGGCCTTCTACCGCCCGGAATACGATGCGGATGGAGATTACCTCGGATTGACCGGCCTGGAAACGTCCGCTTCACCCCGGATTCGGCGGGTAACGGTTTCCGATCTCGAGGCGGTTCCATTTCCAACGGATTGGCTGGTTCCCTACCTGCCGGTGATCCACGACCGGGTTACCCTCGAGATAATGCGGGGATGTGTGCACCGGTGCCTCTTCTGCCAGGCCCGGGTTATTTACGGGCCCTGCCGGGTGCGCAGCCCGGAAAAATTGGTTGACCTGGCCGACCGGGCCCTGCTGAAAACCGGTTACGAGGAAATCTCCCTGCTCTCGCTTTCCTCGGGCGATTATCCCCGGCTTAAGAAGTTGCTGGCCGGCCTCCGGTTTGTCTGCGAAAAACACCGGGCCCGCTTCTCATTTCCTTCGCTCCGGGTCGATTCGCTTGATCTGGAACAGGTCCGCACGGAGTTCGGCCGCAAGCCCCCGGCCCTGACTTTCGCCCCCGAGAGTTCCGAGGCGTGCCGTTTCCGGCTGGGTAAACGGATAACCGACGCCCAGATTCTGGAAAAGGCGGCGGCGGCTTCGCAAGCCGGGTGGCGCCATTTGAAACTTTACTTTATGCTGGGGCTGCCCGGGGAGGAAGAGTCCGATTTGAGGGCGATCGTCGTTCTTATCCGCGAACTTTCCCGCCGGCTGGCGGTAAACGTTTCATTCAATACCTTTATTCCCAAGCCATACACTCCACTGGAACGGGCCGACTTGATCAACCGGGAGGCCTTTGAAGTCCGGTCACAAATCCTGCGCCGGGAATTAAGGGGTGTTCGAAGTCTGAAACTGGATTTTCATGCCTACGAGCAGAGCCGTCTGGAGGCCTTGCTTTGTCGGGGCGACCGCCGGGTCGGCCGGGTTATCGAAGAAGCCTGGGAGAACGGTTGCCGTTTTGACGCCTACCGGGAACACTTTCATCCGGAACTTTGGGAGAAGGCCTGGCTGGATTGCGGCCTTGATCCCGATCGCTTTCTGTTCAAGCAGTCCCGTCGCCGGGTTCTACCCTGGAATCATATTGTGATATAATACAAAATAAAACGCCGTCAATCATAAATCCGCCGGGATTACCCGGGGTGTCAAGCGTCTGGTTGTCCGGTTGATCGGGAGGGCGATTTTCAGGAGGAGACATGCGCAGCAGTTTCATGAGGAAGGATTATCGATTTGCGCCGCACCGCTCCCTTTTGAAGGGATTGGGTTATACCGACGAGGAATTGTCCCGGCCGCTCATCGGCGTGGCCAATTCCGGCAATGAACTGGTGCCGGGACACATGTATCTGGATCGGGTGGCCGAGGCGGTCAAACAGGGCATCTATCTGGCCGGGGGGACCCCTTTCGAATTCCGGACGATCGGCATCTGCGACGGGATCGCCATGGGACACCCGGGCATGCGCTACTCCCTTTGCTCCCGCGAGCTGGTGGCCGACAGCGTTGAAGTCATGGCCCAGGCCTATCCTTTTGACGGGCTGGTGTTGATTCCCAATTGCGACAAGGTTGTTCCCGGTATGCTCATGGCCCTGCTGCGGGTTAACATCCCCGGCCTTCTTGTCAGCGGGGGGCCGATGCTGGCCGGGAATTTTCAGGGGCGCAAGGTTGACCTGATCTCGGTCTTCGAGGCGGTGGGAGGCCGGGCGGCCGGCCGGGTAAGCGACGAGGAGTTGAAGTCTCTGGAGGAGGTTGCCTGTCCGGGGTGCGGTTCCTGCGCCGGGATGTTCACGGCCAATTCCATGAACTGCCTGACCGAGGGGCTGGGCCTGGGATTGCCCTACAACGGGACCATTCCGGCCGTCGACAGCCGGCGGATTCGTCTGGCCAAGCAGGCCGGCATGAAAGCGGTTTCGCTGGCCCGTAAGGGCCTGAAACCGCGTGAGATCGCCACCGAAGCCGCCTTCGACAACGCCATCGTCCTGGACATGGCCCTGGGAGCTTCGACCAACACCGTTTTGCATCTTCCCGCCATTGCCCGGGAGGCGGGCCTGGAACTGCCCTTGAAAAAATTCGACCGGGTCAGCCTTCGGACTCCGAATCTGTGCAAGATATCCCCGGCCGGAACCCATCGCATGGAAGACCTGGACCGGGCCGGCGGCATCCCGGCCGTGCTTGCCGAATTGGCCGCGGCCGGCCTGCTTGATCTTTCGGTTAAGACGGCAGCCCAGGAGACGCTTGGCCGGATCGTCGCCCGCGCCCGCAATGCCGATCCGAGCATTATCCGGACCGCGGCCGATCCCTACCGCCGCCAGGGCGGCATAGCGGTGCTCAGCGGCAACCTGGCCGTCGACGGCGCGGTGGTCAAGCAATCGGCGGTTTCCGAAAGTCACCTGAGGCATGTCGGTCCGGCCCGGGTTTTTGAAGGAGAGGAAGCGGCCTTGAAGGCGGTCCTGGAGAACCAGATCGAGGATGGCTCCGTTATCGTGATCCGCCAGGAAGGTCCCCGGGGCGGTCCCGGCATGCGGGAGATGCTTTCGGTGACCAGCGCCCTGGTCGGAGCCGGCCGGGACGAGCGGGTGGCCCTGCTGACCGACGGCCGCTTTTCGGGGGGGACCCGGGGGCTGGCCATCGGACACGTTTCACCGGAGGCGGCGGCCGGGGGCGCCATCGCCCTGGTGCACGACGGCGATATCATTGAAATTGACATTGTCAAGAGGGCTCTGAAGCTTCAGGTTTCCGAGGCCGAGTTGAAGACGCGCCGGGCCGGCTGGAAGCCGCCTCGTCCGAAGGTCAGGGCCGGGTATCTGTACCGTTACAGCCGTTCGGTCAGTTCCGCCGCCCAGGGCGCGGTCCTGGATTGAGCCCGGGGCGGCCGGCCGGGCCGTATTCCGGCAGCATCGCCCGGCGGGGGCGCCGACGGCCTTTTCCCAATCAAAGCCGGGGTGAACGTGAAAGAAGAGAAGCCGGTCCACCGGCTGCCCTTTTATTATTCGTTCGCCAAATTTTTTTCCATAATAGTTGTTGAGTCGGTTGTAATTCTTATCCTGGCCTGGACTTTTCCCCTGGAGACGCTCGGTTTCCTGGTCAAGGTGCTTTTCCCCTTCCTGTTCTTTATCGCCCTTTTTCTGATAATGTACTTCCTGGTTCTGGAACACGAGGCCGTCAAGCTTTTGCGGGCCGAACGGCGACTGGAAAGGGCCAACCAGGATTTCAAGATTCTGCTCAAAAGCCACGACCGGATCTTTCGAAGACTGGATTCGGACCCGATTCTGAAGAGCGGAGTGGCCGGTCTGGCCAGGCTGGTCCCGCTTCGGCGCGCTTTTCTGCTGGTCAAGGGCGACGATGACAGCTGGCAGGTTGTTTCGCGTTACCACGTGACCCGGGAGGATGCCGAGACGGTGACGGGATTCCTGCTATCCGGCCAAGGTCCGGATTTGAGAGGCGCCGGTCCGGAAAATGATGGCCGGGAACGGCTGGAAGACGGTGTGAAAGAACGGCCGGCCGGATGGCAGCAGTTGCAGCTGGTACCCATTTTGAACAAGAGCGGCGGCCGGTTTGGATTCTTCGTGGTGGACAGCGAGCACCTTGTCCACAAGTTTGAAGCGGTTGAACTTCTGGTTAAGGGTGTTGAGGGAGCGATTGAAAACGCCTTGCTGCACCAGCGGCTGAAGAATCTGGCGATCGTGGACAGCCTGACCAACCTTTACAACCATCGTTATTTCCACGAGCGGCTGCACGAGGAGCTGAACCGGGCGAAGCGCTTCTCGATGCCGCTCACCCTGATGATTTCCGACATTGATGATTTCAAGCAATACGTTGATATCAACGGTCATTCCATGGCCGACCGCACCTTGAAGGAAATCGGTGGTCTGGTCAAGGAAAACCTGCGCGCCATCGACATTGTGGCCCGGTACGGCGGAGACGAGTTTTCCTACCTGCTGCCCCAGACCCGGGCCGCCGGGGCGCGGGTGGTGGCCGCCAAGGTGAAGGATGCCTGCCAGGCTTATGAGTTCACGGCCCGGGCGGGCCATTTTCACCTGACGCTCAGCTTTGGACTCGCCGGCTGTCCGGATGACGGATTGGATGCGGAGGAACTGCTGGAAAAGGCCGACCGAGCCTTGTTTCTGGCCAAGAGCCGGGGTAAAAATGCCATCTGCCTCTGGGAAGAAGCCGGTACTTCTACGGCGTCCCCGGGGGCGTGATATACGGATTAATTCCACAAGGAGAAAAGCCATGTTCGGATTTGACTGGAACCGGAAGGATCGGGCACGTCATCATTATCTGGTCAACAAGCCGATGCAGCTGGCCTATTCCGGGTTCCTGGTCTGGTTGGTCGGCGTCGGGATGGTGATCGCCTGGTTGATAACCTATTACACCATCTGGAATTACATTATCAACGGATTTCCGACCGCCGCCAACCTGCCGGCCATTATCAAGCAGGTCAATGCCCGTCTTTTCTGGACCCTGATCATCCCGGGTTTTCTGCTGCTGGGGATTGCCGGCTGGAGTCAGATCGTGCTGATGCACCGGATCGCCGGCCCGGCCTACCGGATCCGCAAGGTGATGATGGATATGGCCCACGGCATCTGGCCGAGCGAGGTCAAGCTCCGCAACCAGGATTATCTCAAGGAGGTGGCCGACGAGATCAATCTCTTCCTGAACGGACAGCGGAAGTGGGCCATGGACCTGGAGCATCAGCTGCGGGAGCTTGACGAAGTCCTGAGGGAATCGGGGGCGGGCCAGGAAGAAAAGCAGCTGGCCGACGCTCAAAGGCAGCTGGAGAAGGTTCTGCGCGACCTGGAAGCAATTTTTTCGGTTATGAACATCGACAGCGGAGAAAAGGGGGCCGGATCGTGAAACAACAACATCCGGCAAACGACCGCGGCTTCACCCTGCTGGAAATACTGGTGGTCTGCATCATTATCCTCTTCCTGGTAATGAGCGTGGTCGCCATGATCGCCAGGGTCGAGGAGAAGGCCCGGGCGGTAAAGGCTAAGGCCGAAATCATCCAGCTGGCGATGTCCATTGAAAAAATGAAGTCGGATACCGGTTACTTTACACTCAATCTCGCGGACCTGATGCGTCCGGTCGCCCCGCCCGGCATCTCAAAGGGATGGTCCGGCCCCTACCTCGAAAGCGTGGTTGAAAAGGATCCCTGGAAAGAGGGTTACCGGATCAGACTTTCAGCCAACCGCAGTTTTTCAGCCGACTACGCCCTGGGCGGCGGCAGCAGTCTTTTTAGCTGGGATACCAGCTTTCTGACCTCCACCTACCTGCGGATTGACAATCCCGACCGCCGCGCCATAACCGGTGGCAGTCTCGTTTTGAACGGCGTGCTTCTGACCGGTTCGATCAACTCGGCCAGCCTGCCGATGCTGCTGCCGGTCAGCCTGGCCGCCAGCAACAACCAGCTTTCGGTGACCCTGGCCGGCGACGCGGATGCCTGGATAAGGGTGACGATCCCGGCGGTGGTGCCGGCCCGGGAAACATACCTGATCACGAGTTACGGCCTGGACCGCCAGCCGGGCGGCAAGAATCTGGACGGCGATATCACCTGGCACTCTGATTACCAGAAGTTTGAATGAGCGGGCGGGCTTTTTACTTGACAAATCAATTAAAAACTGGTACAAGAATAAGGAGACGAACAATTTTATTCGTCCAATAAAAAAAGAGGTGACTCATGCGCAGTAAAATTTACAAAAAGTCAGGTTTTACATTAGTGGAATTGATGATCGTCATTGCCATCGTTGTTGTGCTGGCCATCTTCGGAAGCACCATGCTCATCAAGGGGCGCACGGCGGCCAAGAGCATCGCCTGCCTGAATAACCTGCGCCAGATTGCCTCGGCCCTCGAAATGTACCGTTCGGATTACGATGAGCTGGCCCCGACACTTTACCCCACCCTTATTTCTTACCTCAAGAATCCGGAGATTTTCAAATGTCCGGTCGACGCCGGAACCGGTCAGGACTCTTATGGGGCATTTTACATCGCCCGGCCTTCGGTGGATACCCAGAAGCTCTTTCTGGGTTGTCCCCGCCACCAGGGGCAGGCGCTCGCCCTTTTCGGCTGGCCGCAGTTCAACGTGGGAAGATTGGCCACCGTGCTCTGGAACGGAACGCCGGTTAACCAGGGAACGGTTGTCACGGGCGGCCGTTTGAACTTCGAGGATGGAACGGTGGTGGAAATCGCCCCGGGCATGAATGTCGGCGTCATGCTCTCCTGCACTGATCCCGGGAACCGCCTGTACAGCACGATCTGCATCCAGGAAGGGGATCAAGGGCAGATTTCGGTCAACCATCACGGCACTTCCCAGTTCGAAGTGGTTACCCCCTCGCTGATCACCGGGGTGGCCGGGACCAAATTCAATGTCCTGACTTCCTGGGGCGGCGCTCTCTGTTCGACCAAGGCCGAGTGCCTCGAGGGCACCATCTACGTAGAAGAACGCGGCGCGGTCCGCTATATGAGCTCGGTGGCCGCCGCCAGCAGCCTGGAGGTGAAAAGCCGCGTCCCGCTCACTTCCATCAACAGCAATACCGGTTATGCGGTAAGGACACCGAGGCCTTGGGCAACGAGGACTCGCATACCCTTCGGTCAGGTTCTCCGGATGCCCTGAGGCCGTCTTCGGTTTGAAGCGGCCCGCCTCTTGCCATGCAGCGCCGATTTACCGGGCTTAAGGCGAATCTTGCTCTGGCCGGGATACTTTCGGCGTTATTCCTGTCCGGGAGTCTGGAAAGGCTGGAATTGATCAGCCTTGATTTTCGCTTCCGGCATGCCCGGGCCTACCCTCCCCTTTCGGACTCGCTGGCGGTGGTTGGCATTACCCAGGGGTGCGTGCAGAGCCTGGGAACCTCCCCCGACCGCTCCCATTATGCCCGTCTGATCTCCTTCCTGAGCCGATCCGGGGCGCACAGCATCATCTCCGACATCTATTTCCCGCACCAGGGCCCGGCTGGTCAGGATCGGGAATTGGTGGCGGCGGTTCGTTCCGCCGGCAATGTTGTTCTTCCGGTCTTCTCCCCGGAGGTTCTGGTTCCCAGCGGTCGGCCGGGCGCAATTCATTACCGGGCCGGGAGCCTTCAGAGCAGTTTCCCTGAACTGGAAGCCGCGGCGGCCGGTCTGGGTCACATCAACATCCACCCGGACCGGGACCAGGTGGTTCGATCGGCTCCGGCCTTCATCGAATACGGGGACCGGACTTATCCTCAACTGGCTCTCGCCGCGGTCGAGACCGCCCGGCTGCTCGGGCGGGAAGGCGGGGACGGGGTCAAGCCGCCCCCCCTGGATCGCTACGGCCGCTATTACATCAATCACCTGCCGCCGGATTCCTTCAAGCAAGCCGGCTCCATTTACGCTTTTTCCCGGGTACTCCAGGGACAAGTTCCGGCGTCGGCCTTTCGGGGCCGGATCGTGTTGATCGGCCAGATCATTCAGGGGCTGAAGAATGCCGACCTGGCGCCAACGCCCTTCGGATATCAATTTGGAGCGCTGGTGGAGGCGAGCGCTCTCAACACCCTGCTTACCGGCCGGGTTATCAAAAGAGCGCCGCCCTACTGGACGGTTTTCGGTCTCTTCGGACTGGCCGTGGTGTTGACTCTGACCATCTTTTCAAGCCGAAACCGGATTAACCTGCTGGTTTGTCTGGCGGCCACGGCGGCTGTTTTTGCCGGATCATTCTACGTTTTCAAGGCCGGCCGCCTTATTCTGGAAACGATCCCATTCTGCCTGCTGGTGGTCTCCTCCTACGGGGTCTCCCTGCTGGTTTCACTGCAGGAAGCGATTGCTCTCCGGCGCGATTCGCTGGCCGTGCTTTACCGGGAAGAGGAGGAGGTGAGCACCCTGATCCGGCCGATCTCGGCCCGCGAAATATCCGAACCTTCTCTGGCCGATCAGAACCTGAATTATTCGCTTAATTTGCGGACTCCGGAGATGGTGATGCGCATTTTCTCCGATTCGATCGGGGCCGGGGCCGTTCTGATCTACGATTATCAGCCGGAGCTCGCCCGGCCCAGGCCGCTGGCCGCCAGCGGTTTTCCGGAAGATCTGGCTGGAGAACTGGGCGAGGTGGTGCGCCGGGTCGGCCTCGATGGGAAGGCCTGGCTGGTGAATCGCCCGGTCAATCTCCGGGAGCCGGTGCTGTCGAAATTATCGAGCCGGGTCAGGAACCTGATGGCCATTCCGCTCGTGTCGGGGACGGCGGTCTCGACCGTGGTGGTGCTCATGAACAAGACCCCGACCGTTTTTTCTCCGACCAGCAATTTTACCCAGCACGACGTGCAGCTGGTGACCATCATGGCGCTCCAGACGATTATCGCCATCCAGAACGCCAAGCTGGGTCTGGCCCTCAAGGACGCGCACCTGGATACCATTCTTCGCCTGGCCCGGGCGGTCGAATACCGTGACCGGGAGACCGGCGAACACATCAACCGGATTACCGATTACGTGACCATGATTGCCGAGGGTTTGAAAATATCGCGGCTGGAGGTGGAACTGATTCGCAACGCCATGCCCATGCACGACATCGGCAAGATCGGCATTCCGGACGCCATCCTCTTGAAGGCCGGGCCGCTCACCGAAGAGGAGCGGCGGGTCATGCAGACCCATACCACCATCGGCGCCCAGATTCTGTCCAAGGCCGATTCCGCCATTCTCAAGGCCTCGGAGATCGTGGCCGGGAGTCACCACGAGCGTTTTGACGGCAAGGGCTATCCGAAGGGCCTGGCCGGCGAGGCGATTCCGCTTTACGGAAGAATAGCCGCTCTGGCCGATGTTTTCGACGCCATCTGCTCCAAGCGCTGCTACAAGGAGGCACTGCCGATTGAAACCGGGATCAAAGTTATCCGGGAAGAGAGCGGACGGATGTTCGATCCGGTCCTGGCCGAGATTTTCTTGAAGTGTTTCGCCTGAGTCGGAGTTGACTGTGCTGAATAATGCTGTTTCCGGGCGTTTGTCGACCCGGACCGGCCTGCTGAACAAAGCCTCACTGAAACTGGCCGCCTGGATCGATTTGCCCGAATCCGAATGCCTTCAACAGGTACGCCGGCTGGAGGCCGACCCCGTTTTTCAGAAGATGCTCTCCTACCGGGTGCTTCAACGCGAAAGGTTTCACGGGGTTTCGCCGGCGGTCTTCAGGCTGGCGCCGGAAAGGGATGTCCCCTCTTTCGTTTCGGGTTTCCGGGGTTCCGAAAAGGAAATGGCGGCGGTCGAACTGATACGCAAACTGGGACGGCCCGACTTCGAGAAGTTTTTTCTGCTGCCGGAACGTCTTTATACCGTGGCCGAGATTTCCAGGGCCACCGGGTTGAGTTCCCAGGAAATCGGCATGCTGGCTGACGCCTTGAACAATTTTACGCCCGGTTTTTACTCACCCGCCGAGTTGCCGGGTCGGCGGGACCCTTTACCGGGCCGACCTTTGACGGTGGTGGCCGGGTTGACCTGGAGTGAAGGCAAGCCGGTGCTTGAGGACTGTGTCTTCGACCTCTGCCGGGGGCGGTATCGTCTGGATCCGGCTCGTTTGGCCGAGTTGAGGCAGGAATTGACCGCCGAGCAGCGGAAGCGATTGAGCCGGATCGTGGAAGAGATCAACTGGATTAACCGGCGGCGCAGCGTGATTTACCGGGTTTTGAAGGGGGTGGTGGAAGTTCAGCGGAAATTCCTGGTCAGCGGCGATCCGGATGATTTAAACGGCTTAACCCAGCGGGAGCTGAGCCTTTCCCTGGGCCTGATTCCGTCCACCCTGAACCGGGCCCTGCGGAACCGGGCCCTGCGCCTCGACTCCGGTCAGGTGATTCCGCTCAAGGAACTGCTGCCGGGTCGGAATTACCGGGTGCGCCGGCTTATCCGGCTGATTCTCAAGCGCGAAGCCGGCCGAAGAGTGACCGACCGGGAACTTCAAGTTCTGCTGCTGCGTGATTACCGGGTCCGGCTGGCCCGGCGGACCGTCAATTTATACCGTCGTTCAGCTGGAACCTGAACCGTTTGAAAGTCCGAGTTTTTCCATCCGGTAGCTCAATATGCGCCGGGTGGTCCTGAGTATTTCCGCCGCCCGGCTTTTTACGCCGCCGCTCTTCTTGATAGCCTCTCCGATCAAAAATTTTTCATACTCCTGCAGGGCTTCCTCCAGGGATTTGTTTTCCGGCTGCAGCTTCGGATTCGCTGCCGGATTGTTCAGGATACCCTCCAGATGGGCGGGCTGGAGCACCGGGACGTCGGCGTGCAGAACCAGCAGCCGTTCAACGATGTTTTTCAGTTCCCGGACATTGCCCGGCCAGTCATAATTCTGAAGCCGCTCTTTCAATTCGTCGGAAAAGGCGGTGGTTTCGGTGTGCAGGCTCGGCCTGAGCTGGTTGAAGAAGTGGTCGACCAGCCGGGGGATGTCGCCGCGACGGTCGCGCAGCGGAGGGATCCGGATGGTGACCACGTTAAGACGGTAATAGAAGTCTTCCCGGAAGCTCCGGCGGCCGATCTCTTCTTCGAGGTTCTTGGAGGTGGCGGCCAGCACCCGGGCCTCGGTTCTGACCAGGCGGGTGCCGCCGAGCCGGAAGAATTCCTTTTCCTGGAGGACGCGCAGCAGTTTTACCTGGGTGGTCAATGGCATGTCGCCCACCTCGTCGAGGAAGAAGGTCCCGTCCCGGACGATGTCAAACATGCCCGGCTTGCGGGTGGAGGCGTCGGTGAAGGCGCCTTTTTCGTGGCCGAAAAGTTCGCTTTCAAAAAGGTTCTCCGGCAGGGCGGCGCAATGGACGGCCACAAACGGGTTCCCCTGGCGCGGGCTGCGTTGATGGATGAGCCGGGCCACCACTTCCTTGCCTACCCCGCTTTCGCCCCGGATGAGCACGCTGGAATCGGTCCGGGCCACCAGTTCCACCTCGTTGATGATCCGTTTCGCGGCCGGGCTGTCCCCGACGAACTCGTTGGATTGGCAATCGCGGTTGATGCGCTTGAGATAGTCCAGTTCGGAACGGAGTTTCTGGACGTCCAGCATGCGTTCGATGGTGTGTTGCAGCTCCTCGTTATCGAAGGACTTGGTCAGGTATTCGATCGCGCCCAGCCTGATGGCCTCAACCACGGTCTTGATCCGGTCCACGGCGCTGAGCATGATGATGGGCAGTTCCTGGTTGACCGAGCGGACTTTTTTCAGGACCTCCAGGCCATCCATATCGGGCATTATCACATCCAGGATCATCAGGTCGGGCTCTTCCTCGAGAAGTTCCAGGGCCCGCTGCCCGTTGTTGGCGGTGCTGATCTGGTATTTATCCTTGAGCAGAATGCGCAAGGTTTCACAGACGCTGGTTTCGTCGTCGACGATCAGGATCTTTTTCAGCATTTTATTCCCCCTCGGAAAGGATGGGAGTCTTCGTCAACCCCGGCCGGTCAGCACCGGCAGCGTGACGCGGCAGGTTGTCCCGTGGCCGGGCCGGCTTTCTATTTCGATGCTGCCGCCGTGTTCCTGGACGATGCGCCGGCAGATGGGAAGGCCCAGTCCCATGCCTTTTGTCTTGGTGGTGTAGAAGGGCGAGAAGACCTCTTCCACCTGTCCGGGGACGAGGCCGGACCCGTTGTCACGAAATTCTATGCGCAGCGCCGGGCCGGATTCGAGCCGGGCCGGCAGGGTCCGGATTTCGATCTGTCCGTTCCGCCCCTTGCGGATCGCTTCCCGGGCGTTATCCATCAAGCAGCCGAAGGCCTTGATCAGCCGGTCCCGGTCCGCGTTGACCCAGACCGTTTCTTCACTCTCGGCCGGCGGGGAGATCCTGGGGCCGCCTTCGGTTTCCGCCTTGCGGATCACGTCGGCCAGGATTTCATTCAGCGGGCAGGGCTTCAGGTGCAGTTCACCCGGCTCGGAAAACTCGAAGAGTTCGGCGATGATTCCATTCAGGCGTTCCACTTCCCGGTTAACGATCTTGAAAAAATTGTCCCGGAATTCCGGGTCCTGATATTTTTCGGGAAAAAGCTGGACGAAGGTCTTGATGGAAACCAGCGGATTCTTGATCTGGTGCGCCATGCTGCCGGCCAGCTGGTACCAGTAGTTGAGCCGTTCGAGTTCGCGGACCTTGGTTTCCAAACGCTCCTTTTCGGTCAGGTCCAGCAGCACGATGACCGCACCCTCCACCCTTTCGTTGTCGTCGTGCATAAGACGGGCGTGGACCTGGAGCGGGGTCCCGGTCGGCTGGTAGACCAGCCGTTTTTCGTGTTCCGCATCCGTCTCCCGGAGAACGCGCCAGAAGAGGTCGGCCAGCTGGGAGCCGGCCCGCTGGATATCCTGCCCGACCATTTCATCTTTGGCAAGGCGCAGCATTTCGGAGGCCCGGTCGTTGAAGGTGAAGATCCGGCCCTCCCGATCGGCGGCGATCACTCCGGCGGCCAGATCACGGAAGATCATTTCCTGTTCCTTTTTTGACCTGGCGATGCGGTGGTAAAGACGGACATTTTCAACCATCAGGCCCAGGTGAGAGGCCAGGAAAACGGCCAGATCCAGTTCCGTTTCGGTGAACCCGCTGCCCCGGACCTTGTTGCCGAGCGCGATGAAGCCGTTGACCCGGCCTTGGGAGAAGAGCGGGACACAGAGCCAGGCCTGAAGCAGCGACAATTCCCGGCGGATCGCCTCGGCTTCCGACGCCGGAACCGGGAGCCGGTCAATTTCCCAGCGCGCGACCAGTTGCCGTTCGCTGGTCAGGCGCCTGATCAGCGGATTGGCAAGATCGAAATCAAGCTGTCCCGAGATTTCCGGATCCCAACCGGTGCCGGACTGAAAACGGAACTGGCCCGATTCTTCCAGGAAGAGGGCCACCCGGGAGAGGCCGAAGGTTTCAGAGAGCGCGGCCGCCAGGGAATCCCAGAATTCCCCGGCGTCGAAGACCCGGGCCAGGGTTCCGGCAAAACGCGGGAAGGCCGCCTGGTAGAGATCCCGCCCGGGGGCTGATTCTCCGGCCGTGGCCGAGTGGTGGCCGGAGAGAGCCGGCCGTTTTTCCAGCGCCCGCTTTTCAGCGAAGAGCCGGCCGCGTTCCAGGGCGTTATGGTCGAGATCAACTTAATTCGAAAACGGATTCTGCGGCCGGCCTCGGAGCGGAGACTCGTCTCGATTCTTGTTTACCTGGTGCTGGGAATGGTCGGTTTGACCCTGCTGGCCATTTTCATCCCCTACGCGGCCAACCTGAAGATCATCGAAGGTTATCGCCAGAAGATCAGGGTCGCCGAGGCGGAGTGGGAAACGAATTTCCGTCCCCAGCCGGCGGCCGGTGCTCCGGAGCGCCGCCAGCTGGAGGAGTTGAAGAACTTCAAGCCCCTCTTTCAGGGACGCCTGCTGATGGCTCCGAAACTCTCGGCCCTGGCCGCCCAGGCGGAGCCCGGCCTGGTTCTGAGCGGCGTCAGGTTCGACGGAACCAAAATGGCCCTGGAGGGAGAGGGGCGGCGCGATAACCAGACGATGGTCGCGGTGGTAAGGCTGGTCAACCGGCTCAATGCCACGCCGGCCTTCCGGGAGGGTTTCCAGGAACTCCGGATCAAGTGGATTCGTCAGGACCAGGACCGGTTCCGGTTCCTGGTGGAGGCGTCCCGTCAATGATTTCCAGAAAATTAATCGGCGGCCTGGTGCTGGCGGCCCTGCTCTGTTTCTTCTTCTACCTGGTCGTTCATTCCATGGTGCTGGCGCCCCAGTTCCGGGAGATCAAAAGCCTTAAGGGGCAGCTGCTTTCCATGGAATCCCTGCCGGCCGTGGACGCGGCCTCGGCCTCCTTTCTCAGGCTTGCCGCTTCGTTCCGTTCGGCCGCCGCCCGGCTCGATCAGTGCCTGCTCGAAGGAGACGGCCTGCCGGTATTGACCTTGAGCCGGCTGGCCGGCCGGAGCGGGGTCAGCCTGATTGCCGTGGAACCGGCCGCCGGCCAGGCCGGCACCGACAGCGGTCTCTTCAACCCGGTTGATTTCCAGGTTTCCTTTTCCGGTTCCTACCGGGCCACGGCCGATTACATCCACGCGCTGGAGCACGACGCCATTTTCTTCCAGGTCCGGCAGCTGGCCGCAGGCCTTTCCGATACCGCGGACCAGACGGAAATTCTTTTACGCTGTTACACCAGGAGAGAGGGGGCACCGGGGAGTGCCGGCGGCTCCGGCCCGGCGGCCGTCCGCAAGGCCGGGGCGCCGGAAAAGGGCCTGTGACGGATTCCATTATGAATAACCAGAAAAAGTACCTGCTGATGGGAGTCATGCTGGTCTGCTCAATCATTATTTTCGCGGCCGGCTTGAGATTCCTGGGGCCCCGGACACCCCGGGTGGTTGACACCAAAACCGGCAGCCCCGGCGTGGCCGGGACGGACCTGGATACCGCCGGTCCGGCCGGGACGGATGATTTCTGGGCGGAGGCCGAACTCCTGCTCAACGAGGCGCCGCTGTTCATCCAGCCGGTTGGCGACGCTTACGTCCCCCCGCGCCGCAGCCCGATTTTCAAGAAGGGCCCGGGGGTGTCGATTCATTCCATCCTGGCCGGTGTTCAGTCCCCGGAGGCCGGGAGCCCGGATGGCGCCGCCGGTCTGCCGCGGGCAATCGCCGTCTTGAATGGGATCATGGTGGTGGATGGGCGTTCGACGGCCATCGTGAACGGCGAGATAGTCAGGGCCGGAGACCGGGTGGCCGGGGCGGAAGTGGTTGAAATCAAGGCGGACCAGGTAAAACTCCGCAAGGGGCAGGAGGAGCATTTCCTGGTCCTGGAATAGCGGATCGGAAGGGCACCGGGCAATGATTGCGAGGCGAGAAAAAGTCGGAGGACCGGAGAGGCGCGCAACTCCGGCAATCGCGTTCATAGAGGATCGATTTATGAAAAAGACCATGGTGTGGATAAGGGGGATATTGATCTTCGGGCTGCTTTTCTTAAGCGTGGCCGCCGGCACCGCCGGGGCGGACCAGGTCACCCCGGGTGAAGGGAAACTGGCCGCCCGGCGGATCGTCCGCCTGGAATTGAGGAATGCCGAACTGGCCGACGTGCTGCGCCTCTTTTCCAAGGAGTACGCCTTGAATATCGTGGCCGGGCGCGACATTTCCGGCACGGTTACCATCAGCCTCAACCAGGTTGACGCCGCTGACGCGCTTCGCACCATCCTGGTCGCCAACGGGTACGATTATGAACAGGTCGGCGACATCTACATGGTGACCACCCGGGAGAATATCCTGGCCCGGCGCAAAAACCTGCTGGAAGGGGAAGCCCTGGAGACCCGGATCTTCTGGCTGAATTACCTGGGCGCCCAGGACCTGGCCCGGGTGATCGAAAAGGAGCTTTCTCCGCGCGGCAACCTCCGCTTCCTGAGCCAGACGATCCTGAACGGCTGGGAGATGGGCGGCGTCTCGGGCTCCGAAACTTCGGGAGAGCTGGGGCGCAAGATCCGCCTTAAGAAGGAACAGGATGAGAAGGCCCCGGTCCTGGTGGTCAGCGACATCCCGGCGGTGCTGAACCGGATCGGCGCCCTGATCCGGGAACTGGACGTCAAGCCCGAGCAGGTGCTGATCGAGGCGGTGATTGTCGAGGTGAATT
>JAKJFK010000185.1 GCA_022704925.1 candidate division TA06 bacterium
GGCGGCGGCGGAAGCTCCAGCCGCCTCAATACCGACCTGCTCGGCCTGGCCTCGAAGGGGCCGATCGAAGGAGGCGCGGTCTCCATCTACGCCCTGGACGCGGCCGGAAACCAGGGAGCCCTGCTCGGCACCTCGACCACCGACGACGACGGCAGTTACTCCATCGACCTCGGCGGCTACCAGGGCAACGTGCTGGTCCAGGTGACCGGCGGCACCTACCTCGACGAGGCCACCAACCAGCGGGTCGCCTTATCCGGCACGCTCCGGGCCGCCCTGACCAACGTCACCGGGACCGTCTCGGTGGCGGTGACCCCCCTGACCGAACTGGCCGTGCTGCAGGCCGGCCTGCCCCTGACCGGCGACCGGATCAACCGCGGCAACGCCACGGTCAACAGCCTCTTCGGCCTCAACATCACCGGGACCATGCCCTCGGATGTCACCCAGCCCGACCTCCTCACCGCCACCCAGTCGGAACTCGACTACGGCCTCTTCCTGGCCGCCCTCTCCCAGCTCTCCCAGCAGACCGGCCGTTCCATTCCGGAACTGCTGGCCCAGATCAGCGCCGACCTCTCGGACAACGCCACTCTTGACGCCACCGGGGGCCAGCTGCTGACCGCCCTTGAAACCTACCTGATTAACGCCAATAACCAGACCGGCATCGGGTCAACCGACCAGAGCGGCCTGAAGAATCCGATCAAGTACTTCACCGAAAATCCGGTCCTGGTGCCGGCCACCGAAATCTCCGACATCTGGAAGGCCAAGGCGCTGGTCTCCGAGTTCCGGGAAACCGTCCTGACCCTTAACAATTATACCGGCATCGGCGCGCCCGGCATCCTGGACACGCCGGCCCGCCGCCTGACCGCGGAAATCAACCAGGAGCTGGTCCCGGAACTGTCGGCCGCCCTCGATCGGCTGGCCTGGGTGGTCCAGTGGGCAATGCTCCTTCCCGGCCCGGGCAATTACGTCTTCACCGACTACCCGCCCTACACTCTGCAAATCAACTACGGCGACACCGGCGCGATCGATTTCACAATCAGCCAGGATAGCGTGGTGCTGGACAGCGGCCTGCTAACCGTCGAAGGTGAGGCCGCGCCCATCCCGGGCCTCTCCACCCTGCCGGCCGGCGGCCTGGTTCAGGCCTCCTTCCAAACCCCGAACGGACGTCTGACGATCAACGGCGGGTACCAGTTCACGATCGCCCTCGACGCCTCCATCACGCTGGCGGTCAACGGGATCATCGCCGCCCCCGGGCTTGACGTCGACCTCTCGGCCGCCGCCGGCCGCGGCGTCACCCTCTACCTTTCGCCCACCGCCGACCAGACCTCGGTGCTCCCGACCCGCCTTATCTTCAACGGCCGGGCCGAAAGCCGCACCACCCTCATGGACGGCTACCTGGACGTCATGCTGGTCGAAAACACCTCCACCGACAGCGGCGAGACCCAGGTCCTTTACCTGCCCAGCAGCTTCAACCTCAACGGCTCCTTCACCGAGCTGAACGGCGGCCGGTCAACCGGCACCGTTTTCACCGGGACCTCGGCCGGCACCTGGAGCAACGCCGCCGCCTTCAACACCCTGCTCCCGGTCAGCGCCACCAACTACCCGATCTTCGACGCCACCTTCAACGGCCAGGTGGCCGCCGAGGACCGGCCGACCGTCACCGCCTTCCTGCGCGCCCGGGAAACCGCGGCCTCCCTGATCCGTTTCGACGCCAACTACCGGCGCCGGAACACCGACGGCCGGGAGGTCTTCCTCTCCGGCAGCGGCACCCTCAACTACGAAACCCGGATCCTGCTCGGAACCTTCACCAACCAGGACGGCCTGGAAGCGGAGATCAACCTCGACCTCACCCAGCCGCTGCTGGCCGGTTCCATCAATGCCGCCGGCGGTGAAAAGTTGGCCGACATTTCCCTGGTCGGCGCAATCCCGACGGTGACCTACCTGGACGGCTACTCCGAGCCGATCCTGCCCGGCCTCGGGATCCCCATCCAGTAAAGACGCGGACGCCGGGCGAAACGAAAAGCTTCGCCCGGCGTCTTCATTCTTGATGGCCCGGATAAATAATCTGCTCGCCCTCGTCTGCCATCAGCGCCCCGACCGCACCCTGTCAATCGCCGGAGCCCTACTCCCCCTCTGCAGCCGCTGCACCGGCATCTACGCCGGATTCCTTCTCTCGATCGCCTGGCAGTGGTTCTCCGGCGGCCGCCGCCGCACCCTGCTGCCGCCACGGCCGGCCCTGGAAATTTCGGCCGCGCTCGGCATCCTGGGCGGCCTGGAAGTATTCCTGCCCGGCTGGGGAATAATGGCCGACGGCAACCCGGCCCGCCTGGCGGCCGGACTGCTGACCGGCACCGCGCTGGCCCTCTTCCTGCTGCCGGTCTTTAACCGCTTCTTTTACCAGACCGGGCCGCGGAAAGAAAGGCCGCCCCGGCCGACCTCCTACGCCTTCCCCTTCCTCGGCGCCGCCCTCCTCTTCCGCCTCGGCTCCTGGAACCACCCCGCCGCCGGCCGCCTCCTGGCGGTCTTCAGCATCCTGGGCCTGATCCTGATCTACCTGCTTATCAACCTGCTCCTGGCCTCCATGCTTCCGGAGACCGGGCCGGCCGGCAGCAAGCGCCGGGCCGGCCGGCGCCTGCTGGCCGCCCTGCTCTTCCTCGGCCTCGAGATCCTCTTCCTGCGCTTCAACCCACTGCGCCTCTTAGCCGGTTAGCTGCGCTTCGCACCAAGGCATTCCACACTCCCGCCCGGCCATAAAAAAAGGGGCGGGAGACCGACTCCCGCCCCTCACAAGAAATCGCCCGGCGCCGAAGCGCCGTCAAGCCCCGGCCAATCTTACGCCTGACCGGCGCTGCCCAGCATCCGGCACTTGGCGATGTACATCTTCTTCAGCTCGTCCCGGGCCGGACCAAGGTACTTGCGCGGATCGAACTCCTTGGGATTCTCGGTCAGGTACTTCCGGATGATGGCCGTCATCGCCAGCCGTCCGTCGGAATCGATGTTCACCTTGCAGACCGACGACTTGACCGCCTGCCGTATCTGCTCCTCCGGCACCCCGGCGGCATTCTCCATCTTGCCGCCGTACTGGTTGATCATCGCCACGTAATCCTGGAGCACCGAAGAGGCGCCGTGCAGGACGATCGGAAAACCCGGCAGCCGTTTCTCGCACTCGGCCAGGATGTCGAAACGCAGGGGCGGGACCGACTCGCCCGGCTTCAGCTTGAACTTGTAGGCCCCGTGCGAGGTGCCGATCGAAATGGCCAGGCAGTCCACGCCGGTCCGCTTCACGAAATCCTCGACCTGGGCCGGATCGGTGTAGTGGCTCTTCTCCGAGGAGACGTGCTCCTCGATGCCGGCCAGCACGCCCAACTCGCCTTCGACGGTGACATCGCGCGGCCGGGCGTACTCGACCACCCGGCGGGTCAGGACGACGTTCTCCTCGTAAGGCAGGTGGGAACCGTCGATCATCACCGTTGAAAAGCCGTAATCCACGCAGCTCGTGGCCAGTTCGTAGCTGTCGCCGTGGTCCAGGTTGAGCGCGATCGGGATGTTGCCGCCCATCTCCTTGGACATCTCCACCGCGCCCGGCACCATGTATCGGAGCAGCGTCTGGTTGGCGTACTGGCGGGCCCCCTTGGA
>JAKJFK010000186.1 GCA_022704925.1 candidate division TA06 bacterium
GACGGCTTCGACCGCGCCGGCCACCGCCGGCTCGTTGTAACCCGGATCGCCGCCGCGCAGCCAGCGCTCGGAATCGGGAATGAGGCGGCACTCCTCCCGGCAGAAGTGGTCGCCGATGCTGGGCGCGGCGTGGTTCTGGAGGACGTGGACCAGCAGCGAGCCGGCCGGCAGGCCGAAGGCGGCCTGGACCCGGCGGCGGATTTCGTCGGACCAGGGGTTGTCGATGGCCAGCACATCCAGGGTGAGCACGCAGAACCGCTGTCCGCCCGATTCAAGGGCCAGGGCCCGGGCGTAAATGGGCTCCTTCAAGGCGGTGCAGGGGCGCCGGCGGCCGATGTCGCCGGCGATCTGGACGCCGAGTTCGGGAGAGATGTCAACCTTCGCCGCACCCGCGGCAAGACCGGGTTCTTTAAGCGATTTCATGAAAACCTCCTCTGGTTGCAGATTCGGAGAATGAACCGGATGGTAGTATAACCCGGCTGGCCCCCGGAAGAAAAACGGATAACCGGAAGGTGGAGGAAAATCCCGGGATGCATTATAATGAAACCGGTGCTCCGGTAAATCAAGCCGGAGAATTAAAGTTCGATAATATATAAAAAAACGGTTCAGGAGAGGGCCCATGAAGATGGACAAGCGATTCCTGGTCGAGGTGGGCATGAAGGACCTGCCGTTCCCGATGCGGGTTCAGTCGAAGGCGGACCCCGAGGGACAGGCCACCGTAGCCAGCATCGACATCCGGGCGCGCATCATGCGCGAGTTCGAGGCGCGCTGGATCGACACCTTCATCCAGGTTCTGCACCAGCACCGGGAACGCATCGGCACCCGGACGCTGCGGACCAATATCCTGGATTACCTGAAGAAGCTGAAGGCCGACATGGTCCGGGTCGATTTCCGCTACCCGTTCTTCGCGGCCAAGGAGACGCCGGTCAGCCGGGAGAAGTGCCTGGTCTGCTACCGGTGCACTTATTCGGTCAAGGTGGCCGCGGCCGACGCCCACCCGAAGACCTTCTTCGCCATCGAGATCCCGGTCATCACCACCTACCCGGGCTCGTCGGACCGGGTGCCCGGCGGCCTCTTCGGCCAGTTGAGCCTGGTGGAGATCGAGGTAGAGTCGGAGAAGGAGGTCTATCCCGAGGACCTGGTGGAGCTGACCGACCGGCAGGCCCTGGCGCCGGTTTACTCCTACCTCACCCCGGAGGACCAGCTGGCCATCATCACCAGGGTGCACTCGGAAGCGAAGACCAGCGTGGCGATGGCCGACGGCATCCGGGCCGAGCTGGCCCGCCGGAAATCGATCCACTGGTACTCGGTCCGGGTGGCCAACTTCGGCATGCTGCATTCCTACAGCACCGTCATCCAGACCGAGAAGAGTATGTGGGTCCCCTTCAGCGGCGGCGACGAGGAGCCGTAAAGACGCCGGCGGCCGGAGAGGAAACGAAAACGGGAGGCGGAGATGTTCATTGCGCTGCTGATAGTCAACTTCCTGGTGGCCCTGCTGGTCTGCACGGTCATCGTCCGGGTCTTCGGGGACTCGATCGACCGGATCCTGCGCCGGCTGGTCCAGGAGGACATCTACAACGCCTGGGTCCGGTACATCACCTTCACCATCTACGTGGTCGGCGTCTCCGGCGGGGTGCGCATCTGGATGCTGGAGAAGTACATCTCACCCCAGGCGGCCGGCGGCACGATGCTGGAACTGAACTGGGACCGCTGGACGCTTGAACTTTACCGGACGGTAATCGACACCATGCAGAGCGTGGCCTGGATGCTGCTGCTCTTCTTCCTTTTCGCCCTGATCGCCTACGTGATCGTAAAGGGCCTGGAGGGGCGGCGGGCCGCCAAACCCTGATCACCCGGAGGAGCCGAAAACATGGAATCACCCTCGCTCTGGCTGGCCCTGGCCGCCGGCATCGGCTACTTCTTCTCACCCTGCACGCTGCCCCTGCTCCCCTCCTACCTGGTCTACCTGAGCGGCGTTTCGCTGCCGGAGATCGGCGGCCGGAAGCGTTTCGCGGTGGCGGCCCACGCCGCCCTCTTCCTGGCCGGATTCCTGACCCTCTTCGTGCTGCTGGGCGCCTCGGCGACCCTGCTGGGAAGCCTGCTGGGCCGCCAGGCCCGGCTCATCCAGAGCCTGGGCGGCGTGGTGGTCGTCCTGCTGGGACTGGCCCTGGTCTTCAAACCCGGCCTGCTCTACCGGCTGCCGGCCGGCGGCGGCCGGAACAGCGCGGCCCGGCCGGCCGGCTACTTCGGCTCCTTCCTGGTCGGGCTATCCTTCTCGGCGGCCTGGACCGGCTGCAGCAGTCCGATCCTGGGCGCCATCCTGGTGACCGCGGCGACGGCCGACACGGTGCGCCAGGGAATCCGGCTGCTGGTCGCCTTCAGCCTGGGCCTGGCCCTGCCCTTCCTGGTCTCGGCGCTGCTGATCGACGTCCTGCTGGCGCCCCTGCGCCGCTTCCAGCGCCACCTGCGCAAGGTGGAGGTGGCGCTCGGAATTCTCTTCATCGCCTTCGGGCTCTACCTGGCCCTGCGCAGTTTCCCGTTCGTCTGGGGTTAGGCCGGGGCGCCGGCGGTCAACCCGACCGGGTTTCCGGTCCGGCGGCCCTTTATGGTATAATCATTATTTAAAATTTCAAAAACCGGAGGTCCGATGAGCATTACCTTTAACCCCCACAACCGGAAGCGAAAGAGAACGCACGGTTTCCTGAAGAAGATGCGCACGCCCGGCGGGCGCAGTGTGCTGAACCGCCGCCGCGCCAAGGGAAGGAAACGGCTGGCGGTCTGATGAAGAAGGTCCTGATCCGGCTGGTCGAGCTTTACCGGCTGGCCGTTTCGCCGTTCCTGCCCCGTTCCTGCCGCTACTACCCGTCCTGCTCGGAATACGCCCGCGCGGCCCTGGAAAAGCACGGCGCGCTCCGAGGCGGCCGGCTGGCGGCCGGACGGCTGCTGCGCTGCCATCCTTTTCATCCGGGCGGCTACGACCCGGTCCCGTAAATTCCACGCGAACACCCTGAAGCTTCTTTATGGATAAAAGAGTCCTGCTGGCCTCGATACTCTCCCTGCTGGTGCTGGTTACTTTCCAGTACTGGCAGACGAAGACCGCTCCCCGGCCGACGGCGCCGGCCGTGATGGGCGCGGCGCCGGATCAAGGCCCGGCCGACACCGCCCCGGCCGCCGCGCCGGCAGTGGCGGCGGCACCGGCGGTCCAGCCGCTGCCGATGGCCGCGGCCGCCCCGATCGGGCGCGAGGTAATCGTCGAAACCGATCTCTACCGGGCGGTCTTCACCACCCGCGGCGGCAAGCTGGTCTCCCTCGGGCTGAAGCATTACCTGCGCCGGAAGAAACCGCCCTTCCAGGCGGAGAATGAGACCCGCTTCGAGACCCTGCGGCCGGACGGCCAGCCGGCGGCCGACCTGACCGTGCTCCCCTTCGAGCTGGTCGGTTCCGACACCATGCTCTACCGGCCAAGCGCCGAGTCCCTGCTCCTCTCCAAATCCAACCCGAAGGGCGAGCTGGTTCTCCAGGCCGAATCCGGCGGCCAGCCCATCACCAAGCGCTTCCGCTTTGACAACGACCGCTACGGCCTGGAACTGGAAATGTCGGGCGCGGCCGCGCCCGG
>JAKJFK010000187.1 GCA_022704925.1 candidate division TA06 bacterium
TTCCCCACTCGCTCCGGCTCACCCTGCCGCCGTTGGCGCTGCTGGTGCTCAAGCGCGACCGGTAAAATTCAACTCAAGCCGGTCCGTCTTCCCTCAATCGATCTCGCGCAGGTAGGCGGCGGCGTCCTCGGGCGCGGTCGGGTTGATATAGAAACCGGTGCCCCATTCAAAACCGGCGATGCCGGTCAGACGCGGGATAATCTCCAGGTGCCAGTGGTAATCCTGATCGATAGTCTGCCAGTAACCGGAGCGCCGGTAGCGGTTGGGCGCGGTATGAATGAGGTAATTGTAGGGCGGGTTGTTGAGTGACCGGTTGATCCGATAGATGGTCTTGCGCAGGACGGCGGCCAGGTCCTGCCGCTCCGCCTCGGAGATCTGGTCGAAGTCGGGATGATGGCGCCGGGGCAGTATCCAGGTTTCAAACGGGAAGCAGGAGGCGAACGGCGCCAGTACCATGAAGTGCTGGGTCTCCTGGATGACGCGTTTCCCGGAATCGAGCTCCTGCTCCAGCAGGTCGCAGAAGATGCAGCGCTCCTTGGCCAGGAAATGCTGCTGGCTGCCGGCCAGTTCCTCGCGTACCCGCTTGGGGGTGACCGGGGTGGCGATGATCTGGGAATGGGTATGCTCCAGCGAGGCGCCGGCCCGTTCGCCGCAGTTCTTGAAGATCAGGATATAGCGGAAACGGCTGTCCTTCTTGAGGTCCAGGGAACGCGACTGGTAGGCGCCAATGACCTGGAGTATCTCCGCCTCGGAGAGTTCGGCGATATCCACCACGTGGCGGTTGGTCTCGATGATCACCTCGTGGGCGCCGATGCCGTTCATCTGGTCGAAGAGACCTATGCCCTTGCGCTGGAGATCCCCCTCGATGGCCAGCGCCGGGAACTTGTTGGAGACCACCCGCAGCGACCAGCCCGGCTGGTTGGGGCCGGAATCCGGCCGGCGGATCGCCATGATCTCGGCCGGGGTCTTGGCCTCGTTTCCCTCGCAGAAGGGGCAGAAGCCGCCCTTGCCGATGGCCTGCTTTTCAACCCGGAAATCGTTCGGACGCCGGGCCCTCTCGGTGGAAATGATCACCCAGCGGTTGATGATCGGATCTCTTCTCAATTGCGACATTATGGCATCTCCAGGGTGTGAGGGGTCAAACCGCGCCCGGGCCGCCCAATTCGCGCTCCAGGGCCCGGGCCGCTCGCAAGACCAGTTCCTCCGAAAAGACCGGCCCGAGGAGCTGGAGTCCGACCGGCAGGTTGCCGGCCGTCCGGCCCACCGGCAGGTTGAGGCCGGGCAGACCGGCCAGGTTGCAGGAAACCGTGAACACGTCCGAAAGATACATGGTGAGCGGGTCGGTCACCTTTGACCCGATCCGGAAGGCCGGCCCCGGGGCGGTGGGCGTCACCAGCAGGTCCACTTCCTTGAAGGCCGACTCGAAATCCTGCCGGATGAGGGTCCGCACCTTCTGGGCCTGTAGGTAATAGGCGTCGTAGTACCCGCTGGAAAGCACGAAGGTCCCCATGATGATCCGCCGTTTCACCTCTTTCCCGAATCCGGCGTCCCGGCTTAACTCGTAAAGATCGCGCATGGTCGCGCCCTCCGGCATCCGGCGGCCGTAGCGGACGCCGTCGAAGCGGGCCAGGTTGGCGCTGGCCTCGGCGGGCGCCAGCACGTAGTAAACCGCGATGGCCGAAGCGGTATGGGGAAGCGAGACCTCCCGGACGGAGGCGCCCAGCTTCTCCAGGATTTTAACGCCCCGCTCCACTCCCTCGGCCACTCCCGGGTCGAGGCCGGCGCCGAAGTATTCCCTGGGCAGCCCGATCCGGAGTCCGGAGACCGGCGCCTCCAGCCCGGCCGGGTAATCGGCCACCGGCGCTTCGACCGAGGTGGAATCGAGCGGGTCGGGACCGGCAATCGCGCCCAGGATGACGGCGGCATCCTCGACGCTCCGGGTCAGAGGTCCGATCTGGTCGAAGGAGGAGGCGAAGGCCACCAGGCCATATCGGGAAACGCGGCCATAGGTTGGTTTCAGTCCCACCACTCCGCAGAAGGAGGCCGGCTGGCGGATGGAACCGCCGGTATCGGAACCGAGCGCGGCCGCGGCCAGCCCGGCGGCCACCGCAGCGGCCGATCCGCCGCTGCTTCCGCCCGAAACGTATTCCGGGTTGGCCGGGTTACGGGTGACGCCGAAGGCCGAATTCTCGGTCGAGGAACCGAAGGCGAATTCGTCAAGGTTGGTCTTGCCCAGGAAGATCGCCCGCTGTCCGCGCAGCCGCTCGATGACGGTCGCGTCGTAAGGCGAGACGAAATTCTCAAGGATGCGCGAGGCGCAGGTGGTCCGCTCGCCCCGCAGGCAGATGTTGTCCTTGATGGCCAGCGGAATCCCGGCCAGCGGCGGCAGTTCGGCCCCGGCGGCCCGGTCGCGGTCAACCGCCTCGGCCTGGGCCAGCGCCGCCGATTCGTTGACCGAAAGGTAGGCGTGCAGAAGCCCGTCCTTCGCCCGGATGGCCTTGAAATAGGCGGCGACCGCCTCGACGGCCGACACCCGGCGCTCCCGGTAAAGGCGGCCCAATTCGGCGATGGTCAGTTTTTCGAGGTTCATTTCTTCTTTCCCGCGGCGGGCGGATGGCCGGCCGCCTTGAGGGCGGCCCGGTACCGCCTCCACAGGTCGGGCCGGCGCCGACGCGTCGCGTCCTCGGCCGCCCGCAGTTTCCAGGCGGCGATTTCGCGGTGGTGGCCGCCGATCAGCACCGGTGGTACCGGGCGGCCGCGCCAGTCGGCCGGCCTGGTGTACTGGGGCCATTCCAGGAGATGCTGGCTGAAGGATTCTTCGGCGGCCGCCCCGGCCGACAGGACCCCGGGCAGCAGGCGGGCGACCGCCTCAACCACCACCAGGGCGGCCGTCTCGCCGCTGGTCAGGATGTAATCACCTATCGAGAGTTCCAGGTCGCAGAATTCGCGCACCCGGGCATCCACTCCCTCGTAGTGTCCGCAGAGCAGGATCAGGTGCTTCGCGGCGGCCAGCCCGGCCGCCCGGGCCTGGTTGAAAACCGCGCCGGAGGGACTCAGGAGGACGACCTGGCCCGGCCCCGCCTCGGCCCGGACCCAGTTGACCGCCCGGTAAAAGGGCTCGGCCATCATCACCATGCCCACCCCGCCGCCGAAGGGCTTGTCGTCGACCTTGCGGTGACGGTCGGTGGTGAAATCACGCAGGTCGTGCAGAACGATCTCCAAGCGGCCGGCCGAACGGGCCCGGCCGATGATGCTGAGTTCCAGGGGCTTCAAGGCCTCCGGAAAAATCGTGATTATGTCGATTCTCATGCGCCCCGGCGCCGGCCGGAAAGGCGGCCCCGGCTACGGCCGCCCGCGGGGTTCAGAGCAGACCCTTCTGCTTCAGCAGGGAGCGCACGGTATCGCTCGGCTGGGCGCCGACTTTGATCCAGTACCGGGCCCGCTCCTCGTTGATTTCCAGCACCTTGGGCTGCATCCGGTTGTTGTAGTGGCCGAGCAGCTCGATGTAATCTCCCTTGGCATCCTTGCGGTCGTCGATCACCACGATCCGGAAATTCGGCTGGTGCTTCTTACCGACCCGTCTTAACCTGATTCTGGTGGACATGCTTCCGCC
>JAKJFK010000016.1 GCA_022704925.1 candidate division TA06 bacterium
GGAGCATCCGGGCGAAGGCCTCGAAGTAGATGGCGGCCGCAAAGCCCTCGACGCCGAGGACGGTCGAGACCCTTGTCTTGGCTGGTAGGGCGTGCAGGCACTCGTCAAGTTTGACCGTTTCGGCGGCGAAGTCCACTTCTTCAGGATGGTTGCGCTGGTAGCGCTGAAGCAGGACGAGCGCATTCCGGACCTTGCCTGCGACTATCCGGCGGGCCAGGTCGAGCTTGAAGTCCTCATCCAGGTAGCGCTTGTACTGAAAGACCCGCAGGAAGACATTCTTCGATTCCAGCGGTGTCAATTTGCCCTTGAGGCGGCCGTTCAGGGTAAAGAAACCGGTTTCGATGCCATTGGACAGCAGGAAGGCGATCGCCTGGGTGGTGATCTGTATGTTGCCAAAGAGCAGGACGCGGTCAATCTTAAACTCCGGAACTTCGAGGAGGATTTTATCCTCCTTCTCGACCACCAGTCGCCGCGACTCCTTGCGCAGAGTGGCGCCCTGCTCCACCAGGTATAGGGCGGCCATTTTCGGCTAAAGCGGGATGGAACGGGGCAGGTCGGGGTACTCGGGGTGGAGCCCGAGCTGTTCGCAACCCGGGTTGATGAATCCGTCCTTGAAGAAGTCGAGGAATTTCAGCCAGTCGGCCTCCGATACCGGCTGGTCGCCATGGGCCAGTTTGGAGCTGTTCCGGTAGCGCAGGTTGTCACGGAAGGGATCTTTCTTTTTTTCGTAGAAACGGCCCAGCGGGTCATCCTTGAATCCCCGGGAGAGTATCTTGTAGGCCTCGTTGAGGCCGACGCTTATGATTCCCTTGGAGTCCTTCTTTTTGGTGAGCGATTCGCGGAGATCGGCATCCTGAATTTGATTTAGGTGATTTTCCAGATGGGCCGTATCTATTTCATACCCTTTTTTCAGGCGGGTTTGGGCAAAGAGTTCCACGGCCCGGTAGAGGCGGCTGACGGCGTTGTCATAATTGCCATTCTCCGCCTGCCGTTCGGCATTGGCCACCAGGTCGAAGACCGGTTCATAGCCGGTGTTCTTTTCTTTATTGATCATCTTGCGCAGATAGGTCGCCTGCTTTTCAAAGTCCTGGTAATGATCCTGGATGGCTTCGTGGGCCGCTTTGTACTCGAAGGCATCCCAGCGGGCGAAGGCGCGGCATTTTTCAAGTCGAATAATTATCCTATCCCGGACTTCATTGTTCCTGAATTTTTCGATAAGATTCTCAAGCAGGGCACAGGCCGGGTGATAGAGGCGTTTTTCCAGCAGGTCATCAACGGTCCGGTTCAAAAAATCGGAACGGGGCAGGTCAACATCCAGGGGGCGAGCAATAATTATTGCTCCAGTGGCCTTCTGAGTGTCCTTTCGGCGACTGACTGTCAGGGAAGGAGTGATTTCAAGGTCCAACACGAAAAGGAGGATAGTCAGGACCGCCGACATCGTCTTGGTGCCGCCGGTGTAGTCGGCAAGAATCTCATCGCCGGGCTCGGCCTGCTCCCGGGCGAATTGAAGGGCCTTGGAGGTCGCCTGGTAGACCGTCGGAAAGTCGTCCGGGTTTTTGACATCGAATCGCCGATATTCGCCCTTGTAGTTGCTCAGGGTCCTTATGTTTTTCTCCGGATCGTTACCGTCAACATTGAAGGAACTTGAGGTCGGCGACGGTTTCTCATCGTGGGAATCGTGGGAGCAGATAAAGACGATGAAGTCCGGTTTATACTGCTTGATGGCCGCTGTCAGGGGTTTGGGTGTGCCGCCCACGGTCATCACCAGGATTTTTTTACCCATCGCTTATCTCCAGGTTATCCGGCCTCAAACCGGAATTATCTCCACCCAGCCGAGCGGCACCTCTTCGTCAACCAGTTTCTGGGTAAGCGGCCCATTTTCGATGGTGATCGGCCGGGGCGGTTTTCTCCTTTCCACCTGGTAACCTTTGTAACCAAGTTCTCTGGCCAGGGTCAGGAGCGAGGTGGAGAGCACGCCGGAACCCTGGCCGAGGCGGCAGAGATGACCATCACGATTTAATTGGGGCGAATCCTCATTCTCCTCTTCCCAGATTTTCCGGTAGTAGGTGTCGGAGAATTTCAGGATTTCTGCCGGGGTGAACTTTCCCCAGCCCTTGGGTTCGGCCCGGTTGGAGTTCTTTATCTCCAGTCCGAATTCCGTGTCCTCCCGGAGGGTCTCGCAGAGGAGGGGCAGATTCTTCTTTCTGCCTTGCATGTCATCTGACGGGATGATGCGGGTGACCTGGACCAGGGAGACCTCGAGGGCATCGGCGGGCGGCCGGTAATCGCTGTCGGTGACATCGAGCCAGCGGGCGAAATTATCGGTTTGGCTGCTGTTGGTCGTGGCCGAACCGATGACCTGTTTCATCATCTCCTTGTTATCCCTCCAGGGTATCGCATCCGGCTTCTTTCCGGACATCAAGGCGTAGATTAGGGCCGAAAGGAGGGCCCCCTTGAGGGAACTGCCGGGCAGATAAACCCGGCCGGCGGTCTTGATGAAGGTCTTCAGGTTGGTCGGGTTGGAGGTGGCGGCCTCGCCGGCGATAGGTATGGAGTAGAGGATATGGCGGCTGAGTATCGAGGGTTGAATATAATCGCCTATGTAACGATTTGTCTTCGCCTGGCTGACGAAGCGGTCGAGGTGGGGCAAGAATTCCGGGTCGGCCACCAGGCCGTCCATGTCGAGTCGGTTCAGTTGGCCGGTGGAGATGAAGTACTCGGATGGCGAAAGGTTAAGGCCGTCGCCGATGTGGACCGGCGAGAGAATGCGTATCTTAACCTTCATCGTGCGCCTCCAGTCGGCCGCGGAGCGTCAAGGGTAGGCCGTAGCGCCAGACGCGGTGGCCGCCTTTCATCTCGGCCGGGGTCAGGTCGGCCAGTCGGCCCCGGTACTCCCGGCTGGCCGGTAGGACCGAGCCCTCGGCCAGCATGCGGACGCTCCGGCGGCGCAATGAGCGCTGGCGGGGGGAGAATACATACCCCTTCCGCTCGACCAGTTCGTAGTAAGAATACTCCAGGGGTTGGCACTCCTCCTCCGCGGGCAGGAATAGGGAGAGGGTGACCAGTCCATCGGCCTCTTTCGGTTCGCGAAGTTTCAATTCTTCGAAGACCGGCGGCACGAGTTCGAAGCCGCCCTTGCCGACGCTCCGGTCGCCGCCGAGGCCCTCGTCGGCCAGCAGTTTGATGGCGGCTTTCAGTCGGCCTTCCAGTTCCTCGGATTTTATGTCGAGGATGAAGAAGAGGCCGCTCCCCTTCTTATACCAGGCCTCGGCGGAGTGGAAGAACTCCTCGCCGGTATGGTTGGTGAGGCGGTCAATGGAGACGCGGGGCGTGTGACTGATTTCCCAGGGCGTCTTGTCCGGGCCGCCGGGCAGGAGGTCCATTTTATCATTGAGGATTTTTCCTGCCAGCAGTTTCTCGAAGTCGGGCCGGGCGACGAACTGGGCCTTCTTGATCCGCTTCTCCGTCGGGAACTGGTTGCGGGGGACCGGAAAGTAAAGGGTCTCGCCGACCCAGGGAAAGGTCGAGGAGAGGAGGAAGGGCGGCCGTCCCTCCTGAAATTCGGCCAGGAGCCGTTCCGTTTCCGCCTCCCCGTAAAGGAGCAGAAAGGCATGGCAGAATGCCGAAAAGAGGGTGTCGGAGCGGATGAAAGTATCGGTGCTCTCGGCCACTCCCTCCCGGTTGCCCAGGTGGAGGGAACTCTTGAAATTAAGCCGGACCGTCTTCATGTCAGCTGCTTCTTGATGTTTTCAAAGTCCTTCAGGATCAGGGCCGGGGTGTCGGCCGTCCCGTTAAGCTGCTTCTGGTTAACGCTACCGGTTTCGTAATCTCCCCGGCGGTTCCAGAAAATCTTCATTTGGGTGAAGGCCACCTTGCCGTAACCGCGGCTGCCCATACCGCCCAGGTAGTCGTCCTCGACCAGGAGCAGGGCCTCGAAGATTTTCTTAAAAAGATCCTTGTCACCTTCCTCGAAGATATTGAAGATGATTTCACAGGGACTGAAGCGGCCACCGGCCGGGACCCGCTCGATCTGGCGCAAGGATTTGTTGAGAGCGCTTCCCTTGCTTCGATCAATGGCCGTTTCCACCTTCACCTCGGTCCACTTCAGGTCGAGGTTCTTACCCATCTCCCCGGTAATACTTGTTTCATCGAGGAAGGTGTCACGCACCAGGAGGCGGGTCAGGGAGAGGCCGGTGAAGTCCTTGTCGGGCAGGGTGCCCCAGACGGGACAGACCGGACACCGGCGGTAATCCGCCTCGTTGCGGCAGCGGTGCTGACCCTTTTCGACCGGAACGCCCTCCTTCTTCTCGACCAGGGAGCGCATCTTTCCCTTGAGCGAGGAGCCGGGCAGGTAGGGGCGACCCCAGGGGTCGGTGATAACCGGAAGGTCAACGCCGCCGATCTTCAGGCCGCCGGAGGTGCCGCCGACCCGCAGGCCGGTCTTGACTTCCACGGCTCCGGTTACCAGGACTTTTCCGAGAAGAATACTCATCACCCCTCCTTTTAATCGCCGCCGTGAAGGCGGTGATAGGCGACGATCGCCTCGAAGAAATTGACGAAGTTCTTGAAGTTGTTCGCTTCCACCCTGGGGATAACCTTTTCCATCAGTTTTTGAAGGTCGGTTATCCAACCGTCCTTATTACGACCGGCCGCATAGGCCAGCATCGGCCTGAGCAACTGGAGCTGGTTGCGGTCGAAACCCTCGACATCCATCCTCTGAATGCGGTCAAATACCTTCCGGATCTGGGAGGTGGAGAGTTTTTTTATTTTCAAGTCCTTGTTGTCAGTGGCGTATAACTTGCCGAGTTTCTCACAGACCTGGTTGATAAGCCCGGCGTCGCCCTCCTTGATGATTTTGTCGAGATCGGCGTCGGTTGGGGTGTAAACTTGTGTTGGCTGGGTGTTGTATCCCGGCCGCCTGAACTGTTGGCCATTGGCCATTGCGTTCCTCCTATTCTTTCCTGGTTAAGTATTCGGCCCAGCGCACCGCGATGTTAAGGTGGGGGCGCAGTTGCTGGTCGGTAATGAAGTTATCCCTGATTTCGTTTATTAACTCCTGCTCCTCTTTTTTGGTGAAGATGCGCTTCAGTCCATAGAGCAGGCGCCAGATGCGTTCCATCGAAATCTCGCCCTCGGCCACCAGTTTTTTTTCCTGCCAGCCGGCATAGAGGAGGGTGAAGAGGGAACGGGGCGCGCCCTTGGTGTTGATTGCGACCAGGCGGTTCCGGTTTTCACTTACCCGGACGAAGTCATTCCAGGGGACGGGTGTTTCCTCGTCAAAGAGGGCGACCTGGTTCTTTTTCCCGGATTTGGCGGAATCCTCGGCTTTGCCGGCGGCCCGGGCCGCCTGGTGGACCGGGAAACTTTTAGAGGGGGCCAGGAAGATGCCGGCTGAAAGGGTGAGGTTATTGGAGGTGAAGCGGGTGAATTCATTCCGGATTTCCAGGGCCAGGTCGGGCAGGACTGACCAGGAGCCGACCAGGAAGAGGTCGTCGCCGCCGGAGTAGGCGAGATAGGTGGTGTCGCGGTATTCTTCCTTCTCCAGGATTTTTTCAACGCCCAGGGAGAAGAAGAGGTGAAGGAGGTAACTGGCCGTGGTGACCCGGGAGATGGAATTGTTATTCTCGAGGCGCTCCGTGAAGAGTTTGCCCAGGTTATCAACATCGGCCTTCAGCACACCCCATTTCTTGATGCCGACGGCCCGGTCGGCCAGTTCCTCCAGGGTGACCAGCCCCTCCATTCCCCCGGCGATGTGGCGGGCCAGGAAGCGGAAGCCCCGCGTTTCAGGAACGATATCCGGCTGGTTTATCCGGTAACTCCATTGGTCGCCGCTCCCCTGGAATGAGACATCCCAGCCCAGGTCGGTCAGGAGTTCCCGCCAGCCGGCGATCGGTTTTGAGGTGGCCGGTTTCGCGATCGGCTGGAGACGGAGATAGGGTCGGCCCATCTCGCCGGCCAGTTCCTGTAAACTCGCGCATAAGGCGCAGGTATCCGAATCCTTTGAGGTCCGTTCCAGTTCGCGGCCGCAGACGGAGCAGGCGGGTTTCTCGCCGCCCTCTTCGTAGGGGCCGAAGACCTCGGCATAATGGCCGCCGGTCAGGTGATGGAGTTTTCGCTTCTTCTCGCGGCCGAGACGGATGGCCGCCCGCCCCCAGGCGTCGCCGAAGGAGGTGCCGAGAAAGTCGTTCCAGCTGACCGGGGTGGAGACCAGCAGGGCGTTCAGGGCCCCCCGATGGGCCTTCAGGAGCGTCCGGTCGAAGTCCACCTGGATTGTGGAGATTGTTTTCTCGAGGGAGGGGAGGTTCGGGGCCAGGATGCGGAAGTTGCCGCCGGCGTTGTAGAGCAGGTTGGTCTCCGGGAGGTCGAGGGCGGCCAGCAGGGAGCGGGCCAGCGTTTCGGAGAGGAGTTGAATGTAGAAGGAGCGGCCGCGCAGGCCTTTTAAGGCGTGGCGGGAAGTGATGGAGTAGATGAAATCCTGGATGCCGGAGATGTCACCGGCGACCAGGGCGAGGCCACTCTCCTGGAGAACCTTTGGCCGGGCCTTTTTGGCCAGCGCTTCGAGGATTCCGGTCAATTGCTCCTCGGAAATTCCGGCGCGGTGGATACAGGCGGCAATGGCCGCGGTATTCCGCAGGTGCTGGAAGAGGGAGACATCGGGAACGTCCTTGTAAACGGCCGAGGGGATGAAGATAGTGTACTTTTCCAGCAGGGAGAGCATTTTCGGGAGGAGGTTTTCGAATTTCTCTCCCTTGATTCCGCTCTTTTTCGCCTCGGCGGCAAAGGCGGACCAGAGCCGGGCATAGTCGCCTTCCGAAAGAAGGGCCTCTTTTATGGGAAAGAGTTCCGAGAGGTCGGGATTGAGCGGCCGGAGCGGGAAGCAGGCCGGCTCTGGCGATTCGGGAACGCCTCCGAGGGGTTCCAGGCGGGAGAAGATGGAGAAGAGGGGTTCTTTGCCGGGTTGGCCGGTATCGCCCTCTTCCCTTCTTTCCCTTTCGCCGGAGGAGAGGCGGTCGGCCAGGGCGATCGCCAGGGAGAGGCGTTTGTCGCCTTCGTAACTGTCGGGCCGGTGGTGATAGAGGGCCAGGTGTTGAACCTCGTTATACCCGGAACCGAGGAATTCACGGACGAAGCGGCCGCTTCGGAGCAGGTGGTAATGGGATGAGTGCCCCTGGTAGGAGGGGCAGCAACTCGGGATGAGTTTTTTGTCTTCCGGGGTTAATTCATCACCGGCCCGCTCCATGAATTTGCCGATGTCGTGCAGAAGGGCAGCCAGGACGAGGGTTTCGAATGAGGCATCCGGTTTCATGGGCGGTCTTCCTCTGCGAAACGCGGCAAAAAGAATCCCCGGCGCTGATTTTTACCGCTGATTGGCGTGGGTCGGCGGCCGACGGTTGCGGCCTATTATTCTCCCACGCCTTTCCGGGGCGAACTTGCTATTGCTATTTTCCCCCGGCCGGCTACCGGTTGTCAAGGGGGCCGGTTCGCCGGCCTCCAGATAATACTGGCCGAGGCCGAAAGTAGAGCCCTTGCCCAGATGGATGTACTGGCCGGTGTTAAGGAGGGGCAGAAAGGGATCCAGTTCGCCGGAGAAGGTTATCCGGCCCAGAAAACCGCCCAGTTTCATCCCGGTTTTCTGACGGGTGGAGAAGCGGCCCCAGTCGTACCAGTGGAGGCGGTCGGTCCCGGTCCTGATCCGGCTGGCCATTTCAAGGAGTTCGCGATAGTCGGGCTGGGTGCCGTTGTTCCAGCCGCAGTAATGGCGGGCAAGAAAATCGGCCCGGAAGAGCAATGACTGGAAGAGTTGCCTGAAGGTTGGATGGACGACCAGGTCGCCGGTCTCCCTGAGGCGGCCGGGTGTCAGGAAGTCGAGAGTGATTTTCTGGCCGGCCGGTGCGGCCGGCTCCATCGGCAGGAAAGATCGGGTGCGGGAGAGCGTCTCCCGTTGTCCGTCGTAGACAGGGTTGCCGGAAAAGTCCCGGGTCTCTTTCAGTTGAAATTGACTACGGGCAACGCCGAGGCCGGCCTGGCCGAGTTCGCGGAAGGCGAAGACGAAGTAGGGTAGATAATCAATCGCCCGTCCGATGAGGATGAGTTCGAAGTTGAAATCGCGGCCGGGATTTATCAGGCGCTCTCGCTGGCGGGGCGGCCGGATGACAAAGGGTCGGGG
Organism: candidate division TA06 bacterium; assembly: GCA_022704925.1. Taxonomy (GTDB): domain Bacteria; phylum Ratteibacteria; class UBA8468; order MWAK01; family MWAK01; genus MWAK01. Next base: position 8,168 of record JAKJFK010000016.1, read on the forward strand.
AAAATCTCGGAATCGTTTCTGGACCGGATCCGGGAAGAGGTCGGCCGAGGGTTCGAAGATGAACGGGTAGACGCAGGAGGTGTGGAGCAGGCATCCGGGACATTTGCGGCCGGGCTGGGTACAGATGGCCCGGCGCAGGGCGTAGCCAAAGGCGCCCCGGAAGGTGGCCCCCTTGTAAGCCGGGAGCGGGATCGGTTGAAGTGCGGTAAGAGAGAAACGGTATCCGTTGAGGGTGACTTCCGGTAAGGTTGCCATTTTAACTCCCGGTTTTATTGCGGATAATCCCCTTATCATCGGGTCTTAAATTCCTACTCGGGAAATCCGACCTTCGACATTGAGAATTTGTCGGATGTGGTGTCGCAATCCCCTTCATATCGGGTCTTAAATCAGCGCCCCGGGAATCCGGGGCGGGATGTCTATTCTTTCTCCAGCGCCGCCAGGATCTCCTCCATTTTATTGAGGCGGGAGCCCTTGAGCAGGGCCCAGGTGCCGGGCTTGAGGTTCTTCTTCAATATTGCGGCGGCGGCCGGGTTGCTTGCGGCCAGCCGGATACGGTCGGTCGGCAGGCCGGCGGCGCGGGCGCCTTCGGCCATCGTCTCCCGTTCCGGCCCCAGCAGGATGACCAGCTCCGGTTCCAGCCCGGCCAGGCGGCGGCCCAGCGCCAGGTGGCTGGTCCGGCTGAAGCGGCCCAGTTCGCCCATCGAGCCGGCCGCGATGATTGCCGGCGCCGGTCCGGCCAGGCGTCGGAACTCGGCCAGGGCGGCCCGGAAGGAGGTGGGGTTGGCATTGTAGGTGTCGTCGACGAGGAAGGCGCCGCGCCATTTTTGGATCGAGAAGCGGTGGGCCACCGGCTGGAAGGCGGCCAGCCGTCCGGCCAGCGCTTCGGCCGGCAGGCCCAGCTCGAGGGCGGCGGCGGCGGCCGCCGCGGTGTTGCGCAGGTTGAAGGTCCCGAAGAGGGGAACGGTCAATTCCAGGGGCGGTCCGGCTGGCCGCTCCAGAATGAAGGCGGTGCCGTCGGGGCCGGGTTTGAGGCGTCTCACCCGGTAACCGGCGGCCGGCTTGAGGCCGAAGCTGACCCGGCGGCGGACCGGGAAGCCGGCCAGGAAGTCGTAAAAGGGGTCGTCGGCCGGCAGCAGGGCGGTGCCGCCGGCGAGGGCTTCGAGCAGCTCGGCCTTGGCGGCGGCGATGGCCCGGCGGCTGCCCATCAGGCCCAGGTGGGCGGTGCCGATGTTGGTGATGAGTCCGAAGCCGGGCCGGCAGGTCCGGGCCAGGAGGGCGATCTCGCCGGGATGGTTCATGCCCAGCTCCAGGATGGCCGCCTGGTGCTTCCGTTCGAGCTGGAAGAGCGAGAGGGGCAGGCCGATCTCGTTGTTGAAGTTGCCGCGGTTGGCCAGGACCCGGAAGCGGCCGGCCAGCAGGTGGGTGAGCAGTTCCTTGGTGGTGGTCTTGCCGCTGCTGCCGGTCAGGGCCAGCAGGGGGATTTTGAAGCGGAGCCGGTAGTGGCGGGCCAGGTCGAGCAGGGCGCGCCGGGTGTCGCCCGGCACCTCGACCAGCAGGAAGTTTTCCGGGAGCGGCTCCGCCGGCCGGCGGCCGAAAGCGCAGAGGGAGCCGGCCGCACCGGCGGCGGCGGCGGCCGGGATGAAGTCGTGGCCGTCGAAGCTGGCGCCGGCGATCGGGATGAAGAAGTCGCCCGGTTCGATCCGGCGGGTGTCGGTATTGAAACGGCGGATGGGTTTTTTCAGAGAACCCTGGCGGCGCCGGCCGCCGGTCCAGGCCAGGATCTCTTCGAGGGAGACGGGTTCCATCGGGCTTCAGGCGCCCTTGAGGCCGGCCAGCGCCTTGCGGACGGCCAGGCGGTCGTCGAAGGGGATGACGGTGTCCTTGAGTATCTGGTAGGTCTCGTGTCCCTTGCCGGCGATGAGGACCAGGTCGCCGGGCCGGGCCAGCTCCAGGGCGCGCTGGATGGCCGACTGCCGGTCGGCCACCACCTCGACGCGGTCGCGGCGGTTGGCCGGGATGCCGGCCGCGATGTCGCGGATGATGGCCTCGGGCTCCTCGCTGCGCGGGTTGTCGGAGGTGAGGATGGTCAGGTCGGCGAGGCGGGCGGCCACCTCGCCCATCTTGGGCCGCTTGCTCCGGTCGCGGTCGCCGCCGCAGCCGAAGGCCAGGATGACGCGGCCGGGCCGGTCGGAGCTGCGCAGGACCGCCCGGGCGGTGAGCAGGAGGCTGGTGAGGCCGACGTCGGTGTGGGCGTAATCGACCACCACCCGGAAGCCCCGGTCGGTCTCGACCTCCTCGAAGCGGCCCGGGACCACCCTGAGGTTTTCGATGCCCTGCCGGATGCTCTCCAGCGAGAGGCCCTCACCGATGCCAAAGGCGACCGCGGCCAGGGCGTTATAGGCGTTGTGGCGGCCCGGGAGGTTGACCATCAGGCCGATCTCGCCGGCCGGGGTGAGCGCCCGCAGGCTGATGCCGTTGGCCAGCTCGGCCAGGGCGAAACCGCGCACCAGGGCGCCGCGCCGGAAGCCGAAGCTGACCGGGCGCGCGCCGGCCGGGACCGCCCGGCGGAAGAAGCGGGCCTGCCGGTCGTCGCGGTTGATGACCGCCAGCCGGTTCTCCTTGTCGCTGCGGGCCAGGTAGTAGTTGAAAAGCAGGGATTTGGCGGCCAGGTAGTGGCGATAGCGGCCGTGGTAGTCGAGGTGCTCGTGCGGGCTGGCGTTGGTGAAGATGGCCGCGTCCAGCGGGATCCCCTCGATCCGGCCCTGGACCAGGGCGTGGGAGGAGACCTCCATGACCGCGTAGCGGCACTTGGCCTCGACCATCTGGCTGAACATCTCCTGCAGCTCGAGGTTGCCGGGCGTGGTGTTGCCGGCCGGTATCTGGCGGTCGGCGATCCGGTAGTTGATGGTGCCGATGACGCCGGACTTGCGGCCGGCGGCGGCCAGGACGCTCTCGATCAGGTAGCTGGTGGTGGTCTTGCCGTTGGTGCCGGTGATGCCGACGATCCGGAGCTTGCGGGCCGGGAAGCGGAAGAAGCGGCCGGCTATCTCGGGCAGGACGCGCTGGGTCGTCTCGACCAGCACGGTCGGCACGCCGCCGGCCGTCTCGGACTCCTTCTGGAGGACGACCGCCCGGGCGCCCCGTTCAATGGCATCGGAAAGGTAGCGGTGGCCGTCGTCCCGGGCGCCGACCAGGGCCAGGTAAAGGTAGCCGGGCCGGACCTTGCGGCTGTCAACCGCCAGGCCGGTGATCTCCGGGTTGTCGGAGCCCAGGTAACGCTTGACCGGGAGGCCTTCGAAGAGTTCGCGTAGTTTCATCTTATATTTTCAGGGAACGGAGCTTTACTTGATATTTTACTTTATAGCGGGCGATTAAAACAACGGGGAGGGAGGGGCTGGCCGCGCCTATCTCGGCCCGGAGCTCTTCTTCAGGAACGGGGCGGTGTCGACCTCGGCCTGGTCGGGCGGAATGTTCAGCGTGATCAGGGCGCGCCGGCCGATGCGGTTGAAGGCCGGGCCGGCCACCGTGCCCCCGTAGTGGCCGTTGCGTGGATTGTCCACGCCGATGAAGATGGCGAATTTCTTCTGGCCGGTGTTGATGAAGCCGGTGAAGGAGGAGAAATATTGCCCATCGACATAGCGGCCGCCTTCCACTTTCTGGCCGGTGCCGGTCTTGCCGCCGACCTGGTAGCCGGGGATGTCCGCCGAGCGGGCGGTGCCCTCCTGGGAGGTGACTTCGGAGAGGATGGGCAGCAGGGTGTCGCAGGTCTTGGCGGAGACGGCCCGGCGGACGGCCCGCGGCTGGAACTTCTCGACGGTCTTGCCCTCGCGGGTCGAGATCCGGCTGACGACATAAGGGTGGTTCAGGGTGCCGCCGTTGCAGATGGCGGCCATGGCGGCGGCCGACTGAATGGCGGTGGCCGCGACCTCCTGGCCGTAGGGAATGGCATACATCGAGACGCCCGACCAGTTCTTGAGCGGGTGCAGGATGCCCCGGACCTCGCCGGGCAGGTCGATGCCGGTCTTATTGCCGAATCCGAAGGTGCTGGCGTAATGGTACATGCGTTCCTTGCCCATCTTCAGGGCGGCCTTGACGGTGCCGATGTTGCTGCTCTTGACGATGATCTCCCGAAAGGTGAGCATTCCGTAGTGGTGGACATCCCCGAGCGGTTTGTGGCGGCCGGGGACGCGCCAGATGCCGTTCTCGCAGAAGAAGCGGTCGGCGGGCTTGACCGCGCCCTCCTCCAGCAACCCGGCCGCGGTGACCATCTTGAAGACCGAGCCGGGTTCGTTGATGTCGGTGATGGCCCGGTTGCGGCGCGGTTCCAGGGCCGGCGCCGGCCGGTTCGGATCGTAGTTGGGCCGGTTGGTCAGGGCCAGGACCTCCCCGGTGTCGGCGTCCAGGATGATGGCCATGATGCCCCGGGGCGTATGCTTCTGCTGGATGACGTCGATCTCTTCCTCGAGGATACGCTGGAGGCGCAGGTCGATGGTGAGGTGCAGGTTCCAGCCGGGGATGGCGGGCTGGCTGCTGTATTCCCAGGGCAACCGCCGGCCGCGGCCGTCCCGGAAGACCTCGTAATTGCCCTTCCGGCCGGTCAGGTAGCGGTCATACTCCTTCTCGAGGCCCTCGATGCCCTGGCCGTCCAGATTGGTGGTGCCGATTATGTGGCAGGCCAGGCGTCCTTCCGGGTAGGAGCGTTCGTAATGCTCCTCGAAGCCGATCTTTCCGGAGAGGCCCAGGTCGCGGATCTTGGCGTAGGTCTCGTAGGGGAGTCGGCGCTGGATCCAGGCGAAGCCCTTGCCGGAGGAGAGGATGGCGTTCAGCTGGTCGACCGGCATCTCCAGCACGGGGGCCAGTTTTCGGGCGACCTCCAGCGGGGTGTCGGTCAGGGCCAGGTAACGGGGTTCGGCATAGAGGGAGTAAGTGGGAATCGAGATGGCCAGCGGCTGGCCGTTGCGGTCGTAGATGTATCCGCGGGGAGCCGGGATCTCATCCTTGAGGAAATGGCTCTTCTGGGCCTCGAGGCGGTAGCGCGCGCCGTGTTTGATCTGCAGGATACCGAGCTTGAAGATTATTACCAGGGCGAAGATCAGGTAAACCCAGACGACCAGCTGAAGGCGGGCTTCGCGTTTCCTGAAACCGGGCAGTTTCATAGGGTGGGCCGGATACGGACCGGCGGCGCCGTGCTTTTGGCGGGCCGGTCCTGGTCGGTGTCGGTCCGCGTCTCGGCGCGGCTTCGATCCGCGGGTTCGATGCGGTAGACGTTCCAGGCGTTGGGTTCGACCAGGGGCAGGTTAAAACGGGCCACCCGTTCCCGGATGGCGGCGGCGTTCTTCAGGGCGAGCGCCTGGACCTCGAGCTGGCGGTGTTCGGCCTGGAGGTCCTTGGACCGGCTCTCCAGGGCCGGGATCTGTGCGGCGATGTTGAAGGAGAGGCCATACTGCCACACGTAGAGGAGCACGCCCAGGAAGGCCAGGCCGAAGTACTGCCAGAATCCGAGGGAGCGTCTCTTTTTCCTGCGCATCGTTTGGGCACCCCATATCTTTTAAAGTAAATTATAAGGGCTATTTATTTTCCAGTCAAAAAAACGGCCTCCGGCAGTTTGCGGGCCCCCCGCAGCTTGGCGCTCCGGCTGGCCGGGTTTTCACGGCGTTCGGCCTCGGAGGGCTGGATGGGCTTCCGGGTCAGCCGTTCCAGCTCCCGGCTTTCCCGGAGGAAGTTCTTGACGATTCGGTCCTCGAGCGAGTGGTAGGAGATGACTGCCAGCCGGCCGCCCGGGGCCAGCAGTTTTTCGGCCTGGGGGAGCGTCTCCCGGAGGGCGTCCAGTTCATCGTTGACGGCGATGCGCAGGGCCTGGAAGACCCGGGTGGCCGGGTCAATCCGGCCGCGCCGGCGGATCACCGAGCGGGCGATGGCGGCCAGCTGGCCGGTGGTTTGGACCGGCGGCCGGGCCGACTTGATCCGGGCGGCCAGGCGCCGGCTCTCCCGGATTTCGCCCAGCTGGTAAAAAAGGTCGGCCAGCTCCGGTTCCGGGGTTTCGGCCAGGAGCTGGTAAGCGGGGAAGCCGGCGCCGGGGTCGAAGCGCATGTCGAGCGGGTCGTCGCGCTGGAAGGAGAGGCCCAGGTCCGGTTGATCGAGCAGGAAGCTGGAGAGGCCCAGGTCGTAAAGGATGGCCTCGACCGTTCCCGGCGTCTGGCCGGGCAGGAGCGCGGCCAGGTCGCGGAAATCGCCCTGGAGCAGGCGCACCCGGTTTTGAAAGGGTTCCAGGTGTTCGGCCGCGACGCCGAGGGTGGCCGGGTTGCGGTCAATGGCGATCAGCCGCAGGTCGGCCGGGCTGTTTTCCAGGATGGCCCGGCTGTGGCCGCCGTTGCCGGCGGTGGCGTCAATGAAGAGGCCGCCGCGGCCGGGCTGCAGGATTTCCAGGACTTCGCGGGTGAGGACCGGTACGTGCCGCACGGGGATACCAGGTTGGTGGAAACCGGCACCGGGACGGGTACTGCCGGCGGGGGTGATAAGCCGGGTCCTGTTTAGGCAGCCATTCGTCTGGACCGGTCCTTGCGGGCCGGTTCGCGCAGCCTACCCGGGGTAATAACGGGGCGGGCGCCCTTCCCCTGCTCGGCCTTGCTCCGGAGAGGTGTTTTCCTGGCGAAACGCCTCGCGGCGTTCCCGGTGAGCTCTTACCTCGCCTTTGCACCCTTGCCGGTCGCCTTGAGGAGACCGGCGGTATGCTTTCTGTGGCACTTTCCGTCGCCTTGCGGCGCCTGGGTGTTACCCAGTCTCTGCCCGTCCGGAGCCCGGACTTTCCTCAGCCGCCGATTCCCGGCGGCCGTAGCTGCCTCACCCCCGCCTTCCAATATTGAGATGCTTCCGGCCGGCGCCGGGTTTAGTCTTCCAGGTAGAGGATGCGGCTGCAGTTTTCGCAGATGATGAGGTCGGTGCCCTTGTGCAACTGGTCGATGGTGACGGTCGGCAGCCGCATCTGGCAGCCTTTGCAGACGCCGGCCTTGACCGCGGCCAGGGCCTTGTGGTCGGCCTTCTTGTTCAGCACCTGTTCATAGGTGCGGAGCGTCTCGCGGGAGACGACCGAGGCCAGGACCGGCCGTTTTTTCTCCTCGGCCTCGAGAGCCTGGCGGGCGGCCGTTTCCTCCTCCCGGAGCGCGTTGATCGAGGCCTGGATGGCTGATTTTTTCTTATCCTGGTTTTTGCGCACTTCCTCGCGCCGGCGCCGGAAGTCCTGGACGCTGTCCATCAGTCGGAGCGCCTCCTCCTCCAGCTGGGAGATCCTGACCTTGGTACTGTCGATCTCGTGGATGAGGGCGGTGTACTCCTTGTTGGTCTTGACCTCCATCAAGCGCTTCTGCAGTTTCTTTACTTCTTCCTCGCCGCTCTTGATTTCCAGTTCCTTCTCCTTCTGGGTGACCTCTTCGTGCTTGAATTTCCGGTCCAGCTCGGCCAGCGCCTCCTCCTCCTTCCGGGCGTCCCCTTCCAGTTTCTTGACCGCGGCCGGTATCTCCTGGAGTCGTTTCTTCAGACGGTGGACAAGCAGGTCGTGGGCCTGGAGATCGACCAGCCCGTTCATGGTTCGGCTCATATTATTTAATTTTACCGTAAAACCAGGCCGGACGCAAAGGAACGGCCCCGGGCGAAGTCGCCGGCGGACATCCTTTTCTTGCCGGCCGGCTGGAGTTCGGTTACCTGCAGGACGCCCCGGCCGCAGGCGACGCAGAGTCCGTCCGGGCCGAGGCCCAGGACGGTGCCCGCGGGTGACGCCGGGCCCGGAACCGTCCGGGCCCGCCAGATGATGAGCGGTCGCCCCTCCCACTCGGTGTGGGAGCGGGGCCAGCGGACGAAGGCCCGGACCTGGGCGGCGATCGCCTCGGCGGAATGGGTCCAGTCGATCCGTCCGTCGGCCCGGGTCAGGCGCGGGGCGTAAGTGGCCAGGCTTTCGTCCTGGGGGCGCGGCCGGGTGG
>JAKJFK010000188.1 GCA_022704925.1 candidate division TA06 bacterium
CGATCAGTTTCCGCAATTTCTGGATGGCGGTGGCGTAATCCCGGGCGGAAACGAAGGTCTCGGCCCATTCATACTGGGCCTCGGCCGTCTCTTTCACCTCGTACTTCGGGTTGATCCAGCGGCGGGTCTGGGGTGTCCATTCCCAGTACGCGCCCGCAACCGCAGGCTGAAAGCAGAGAAAGAGGCAAAAGAGGCCAAAACGACCGGCGGCTGGAATCCTCATGTGGGTTATCCCGTTAATGGATTTTAATGCTTACGCCCGGCATCGGCAACAACGATCGCGGCCAACCGGCCGGTCAGACCAGGTGGCCAACCAGCCAGATTACCGGCCGCAGGCCGGAACGGACCACGGCGCACCAGAAGGGCCGGGGCCGAATAAACCGGGCCAGCGGCGGCGAATGGCGGTAATAGAAGCGGACAAAGGCCCGCCCCCAGCCGTGACGCAGCAGGAAGGTGTCCCGGAAACGTCGCAGCGCATTGACCTCGCGGGCCAGCGGCGAGCCGAAAGCGGCCGTGGCGATAAAACAATTGTCGTCGGCCGACTGGACGGAAACAGTCGAGGAAAGATCGACCTTTTCAATAAAGTTGCTGGTAACCGGAATGCCGTTCAGGCAGGAAACGGTCACCTGGATGGGAATCAGGTCATACTGGACCAGCCCGGTGTCAACGAAGCCCGGCGGCAGGCCCAGGTCGGCGATCCAGATCGGATTCTGCAGGTGACTGATCGCCGTTCCGCTGTCGTCGAAGTAACCGGACGTGGCCCGCCAGGTGTAATTGAGCAGCGTGCCGGGGGGAACGTCGGAGGCGGTGAGGATGGCCGTAACGGCGCACTCGACCTCCTCTCCGATATCAACCGGGTTGGGAACCCCAACCGGGCCGTAAGTCAGGGTGATCAGAAGGTAGGCGCCGAAATCCTGGTTGACGAAAGGATTCTCCCGGATCGACAGCGGCCGGGTTTCGGGATCAAATATCCAGCCGGTCCGCTGCGGGGTCAGGTTGTAATCGCCGGCCGGTATGTTGTTGAACTGGTAATTGCCGGCGCCATCCGTATAGGCGTTCAGGTTAAAAAGCGTCCCGGAAAGGGTCCGGCCGGCCAGGTTGACCCGGACGTCGAGCAGTCCGCTGGCGCTGGTACCGACCGCCACCCGACCGGAAATCTGGTAAGTGGCCTCGGCGGCGGTGAAGTCAACGCCGGTCCGGTCGGCGTCAACCAGGATCAGGTTGGTCCCGGCCGGGGTGAAGGCCCACCCGGCCGCCCGGGGAACCACCTGGTAACTGATGCCGCCCAGGGCCCCGAAACCGTTAAGGGTGTAATTGCCGAAGGTGTCGGTGATGGTGACGTCAACGATCGTGGTATCGGTACCGGTCCAGAACTTGAGGGCCACCTCCACTCCCTTGAACCCGGATGAATCCAGGGCCTTGGTAACCGTTCCCTGCACCTGGTAGCTGGAGAGCGAACTGTGGTTTCCGTTGTAATCCTGCAGGGATTGGCCGGTGGTAATGTGGGTATAGCTCCGGCTGGCGGGAGCGAAGCTGTAGTCGGCCAGGGTCGGGGTCACCAGGTAGCTGCCACCGCTGGGAACCGTGAAGCTGTATTCCCCCAGCAGGTTCGGAAAGACCACCGAGTTGGCATCCCCGCTGAGGGTGATCATCACGTCGGTGACCGCACCGGGCCCGCCGATCAGGGCCACCTTGCCGGTGATGACCAGGGTCGGAATGACGGCCTGGAAATTGTTAAGCAGAATGCCGGCGGTGTCGTCCCCGCTGTTGGCCACCGCCAGGTCGGTCTGAAGGTCCAGGTTGAAATCGCCCGTGGCCAGGCCGCGCGGCTGGGTTCCCACCAGGTAGTCGGTCCGGGGCTGTAAAAGGCCGGTTCCGGTACCCAGAAGCAGACTGATCGAGTTGCCGGTGTAGGCGGATACGGCCAGGTCCTGGTTCCCATCGCGGTTGAAATCCGCGGCCGCCAGGTAATAGGGACCGCTGCCGGTGGAATAATCCACCCGGCTGGTGAAGGTCCCGTTTCCGACGCCCCGGAGCACCGAAACCGTGTTGACGCCATAGTTGGCCGAAACCAGGTCCATAATGGCGTCATTGTTGAAATCGGCGGCCAGGATGGCCCGCGGCTGGCTGCCGACCGCATAATCGGTCTTGGCCTGGAAGGTCCCGTTTCCGTTGCCGATCAGAACGCTGACGGTATTGCTGTTGAAATTGGCCACCGCCAGATCCGGGTTGGCGTCGGCGTTGAAGTTGCCGCTTACCAGGCCGATCGGGGTGGTGCCGGCGCCGAAATCCACCCGGGCTTGAAAAGTGCCGTTGTTGTTGCCCCGGTGAATGCTCACCAGGCCATCGCCGGAACTGGCCACCGCGAGGTCCTGGTAATTATCGCGATTGTAGTCGTTAACGGCCAACCCGGTCGGAAAACGGCTGGTGCTGAAATCCATCCGGGCCTGAAAGGTGCCGTCGCCCACTCCCATGAAAACGCTCACCGAAAAGGCATTGTAGTTGGCCACGGCCAGGTCCAGCAGCCCGTCCGAATTAAAGTGGCCGGCCGCCAGGGCGGTCGGACCGCTGGCGGTGTTGTAACTGACGCCCGGCTGAAAAGCGCCGCCGCCCGTACCGAGGAAGACCGTCATCGTGTTGCCGTTGTAGTTGGCCACGGCCAGGTCCAGCAGCCCGTCATTGTTGAAATCCCCGCTGACCGCCGCGGTCGGCAGGAGACCGGTCGTCAGCGGAGTCCCGGCAATGAACGACCCCTCGGCCGTCCGGGCGGTCCATCCCAGGGCCGCAAAAAACAGGATCAGGACCAGGCGCTTGATGGCATTGACGGTCGGTTTTACTCTACTCAGCCGAGTCACGATTACCTCCTCTTGTTGGCGATCAAAGGCTGCCCTTCCCAGGGAGAGGCCCAATTCAAGCCAGTCGAGCCAGCCAGATGACCGGCCTCAATCCGGCGCGCACCAGGGCGCGCCAGAAGGGCCGGGGCCGGATGAACCCGGCCAGCGGCGGTGAATGGCGGTAATAGAAGCGGACGAAGGCCCGCCCCCAGAGATGGCGCTGCAGAACCCGGTCGCGGAACCGGCTCAAGCAGACCACCTCCCGGGCCAGCGGAGAGCCGTAAGCGGCCGTGGCGATAAAGCAGCCGCCCCCGATATCCCCGATGGCGACCCCGGCGTCGTCTCCGCCGCCGTCAACGTCCGGAGCGGCTCCGGCCGCCATCAGCCCGTTTGACAGCGGGGTGGCGGCCAGGAACGACCCCTCGGCCGCCACGGCCGTAAAGGCCAGGGCAAAGCAGAAAATGACCGGGGCCAGGCGTCTGAGAATACCGGCGTTTAACCCGTTGCTCTCAAAGCGCGCCATGCTTTTCTCCTCGGAGATCCCCCCGTTCAACCCGGTCTCAACCGATCCAGAGCAGGCGAACCAGCCAGATGACCGGCCGCAGCCCGGCGCGCACCAGGGCGCACCAGAAGGGCCGGGGTCGAATAAACTCGGCCAGCGGCGGTGAATGGCGGTAATAGAAGCGGACGAAGGCCCGC
>JAKJFK010000189.1 GCA_022704925.1 candidate division TA06 bacterium
TATGGGCGGCCGCCGCCTTATCGTGGCCGAACCGTCCGGGGCGAGGGTGCCGTAGCCGCCGGTGTGGGGAGGCGGGATGTCGGAGCGGACCGCGGTCGCCTCGGTCATGATCCAGGTCCCCTGCGGCAGGGAACTCAGGTCGTTCCGGTTGACCAGGTCGTTCCAGAGGTAGTTGGTGCCGCTCTTGTTGAGCTCCTCCGGGATGGAGGGGCAGTAGAAGATGGCCGGGTTGCTTACGTACTTCTTGAGCACGTTGTGGATGCCGCGGGGATCGCTGGCCGACGACGGGAAGAAACGGGCCTCCGGCAGGGCGCCGTAATCCATGGCGCAGATGTTCAGGGCTATGTATACCTGGCGCAGGTTGTTGAGGCAGTTGGCCTCCTTGCCCTTCTTTACCGCCTGGTAGGCGGTCATCGAGACCGAGGTGACCAGGCTGGTCACCATGGCGATCTCGACGTAGGTGAAACCCCACCGTCTTTTCCGTTCCATCCGGTCTCCTTGGTTCGGGCTGTCCTTCAACGGCCGGGCTTCTCCGCGCCTTCGGCCGGGCGGAAGAAGAGCCAGTTGCGCTGGCGGTCCGCCTTGAAGAAGAGCAGGATATAGACGCCGCGGAGTTTTTCACCCCGCAGTTCGAAGACGATCTTTTCGGGCCGGCGCTCGATCAGCCGGTAGGAGCCACGGTCCCAGATTTCGACCCGGCCGGCCCCGTACTCGCCTTCCGGTATCAGGCCCTCGAAATCGCCGTAAGCGAGCGGATGGTCCGGCACCTCGACCGCCAGCCGCTTCTCGCCCGCCGCTTCCGGCGGGGCCTTGGGCACCGCCCAGGACTTGAGCACGCCGTCCATTTCAAGCCGGAAGTCGAAGTGGTGGCGGCGGGCGAAGTGCTCGTGCACCACGAACTTCAGCTCTCTTTCTTCAGCAGGCTCGATGGACATAGGTCTTCCAGGCAGCAGCCGGCGCAGGCGGGTTTCCGGGCCTGGCAGACCCACCGGCCGTGCAGGATGAGCCGGAAGGCGAAATTCCCCCAGTCGCGCTGCGGCAGGATGGCCATCAGGTCGGTCTCGATCTTGACCGGGTCGGTCTCCCGGGTCAGGCCCAGCCGCTGGCTCACCCGGGCGACATGGGTGTCGACCACCACGCCCTCGTTCTTTCTGAAGACCTGGGAGAGGACGACATTGGCCGTCTTGCGCGCCACCCCGGGCAGCCGGACCAGTTCCTCCATGTTCCGGGGCACCTTGCCGCCGTGGCGGTTGATCAGGATGCCGGACATGCGCTTGAGATAACCGGCCTTGTTCCGGTAGAAGTTGATCGAACCGATCAGTTTTTCGATTTCGGCCTGGGAGGCGCGGTTGAAGGCGGCCGGCCCGGCCATCCGGGCGAAGAGGTTGGGGGTGGCCCGGTTGACCTGCTCGTCGGTGCTCTGGGCCGAGAGGATGGTGGCGACCAGCAGTTGAAAGGGCGTCTGGAACTTGAGGGCGGTCCGGGTGTTCGGGTAGGCCCGGGCCAGCCGCTTGCTGATTTCGGGGATTCGGTCCATGGCCATATTGTAGCAGAAGCCGCCCCGGCGGACAACCGGGGGCCGGCCGGCCCCCGGTTTTTTCAATGGACGCGGTCGCAGGCCGAGCGGACCACCTGCACCCAGCGCCGCAGCCGGTCCGGGTCGCCCTCGAGTGTCTCGATATCCTTGAGGTGGATGTGCACCCGGCAGCCGCGGGCCGACTCCAGGCCGGCGGTGATGATGCTGCGCACCCGGTCCGGATCGAAGCCGCAGCAGAGCATGTCGGCCGGGTTGGGCCGCCAGGAGAGCACGTAATCGGTGCCGGCCGCCCGGGCGCAGGCGGCCAGGTTGGCCCGCGGGGCCACCGCGATGACGCGCAGGTTGGAGACCTGGCGCAGGATGCCGATTTTTTTGGTCAGGTCCTCGCAGCAGCCGTAGGCGGTCAGGCCGAAGTTCTCCATGATCGGCCGCTGGTAGCGGAGCATGAACTCCTCGTGCATCGCCGGCGAGACCAGCGTGAACTCCTGGGCGGCCGCGTAGCCCCAGAGCTGGCGGCGCCGGCGCGGCCCGGAGTTGGCCCGGGGTGCCTCCAGTTCCCGGCTGTAGATGTGGCACTGGTTATGGCCGCTGGTCAGGGAGAAGTCACCGGCCGCCTCGGCCGCCGCCTGCTGGGCCAGGATATGGTCGCGCATGAAGGCCAGCAGTCCGTGCAGTTTTTCCGGCGCCTCGTACATGTCGATCATGACCTGGTCGAGGCCGCGCATGCGGCCCAGCGAGGTCGAGATGTCCGAGAGCCAGCCGGTCCAGATCGGGGTGCGGTCGAGGTTGACCGGCAGGATGTCGCCGACCGCCTCCCGGAGACGGTTGAGGCCGCGGCCGGTCTCCACCTCGTCCACCTGGTGGAGCAGCGGCCGGAGCTTCTCCAGGTCGGCCCACTCCTTGAGGGGCGGATCGAACCTGAAGGCGCCGCCTTCCACGCCCGGGTTGATCCGCTTCTCCTCCACACCCCAGGGGTTGACGAAGCCGCCGCTGTTTTTGAGCGCGGCCCGGTGGTTTATCCAGGGCTCGAGGATGAAATCGTCGCCGATCGAATGCTGGAAGAGCTGCATGCGCAGGATGCGCTCGTAGTAGCGGTAGAACGGGTCGCGGCACTCCATCCGGCCGTCGTTGAAGATCTCCCGGCACCAGACGTTCCACATGCCGAAGGTGGCGATGACCAGCACCCGGGTGGGCTGGAGGCTGTTGTGGTCGCTCCAGAGGCGCCGCCGCTCTGCCTGGATGTCGAGCGCCGCCACCTCGGCGTACTGCTTCGCCAGCTCGCGCAATACCCTGATGTCATTCCGGTGTCCGGCCACTCGCACCTCCAGGGGTTAATGACGGAATTCAAAAGGTTCCGGCGCCGTCGGCCCGCTCAAAGGCGGCGGCCGGGAGAAAATACTGGTATGACAGCCTAACAGCTAAACAGCGTAAATCGGTCGCAATCCCCTTATCATCGGGTCTTAAATTCCTACCATGATGTAAGGATGTTGGATGTTGAATCGGAAACTTCACCGTCGCAATCCCCTTATCATCGGGTCTTAAATTCCTACTAAGATGACACTTGACCGGTTCAGCCAGCCGACTAACATCTGGTCGCAATCCCCTTATCATCGGGTCTTAAATTCCTACGCAAAAAAAGGAGGAAGGCGATGTGTATGTTAATAATTAAGTCGCAATCCCCTTATCATCGGGTCTTAAATTCCTACTGGAGACCTGCGAAGACCCGAACAGCGAACGCTATGGGGTTTAGTCGCAATCCCCTTATCATCGGGTCTTAAATTCCTACCACGTCTGCGTTTTTGGCGGCGTATTTCTTTGCCAGCATGCCGTCGCAATCCCCTTATCATCGGGTCTTAAATTCCTTCTTAACCTAAGGAGATATATATGTATCTGGAAAAAGGAAAGTCGCAATCCCCTTATCATCGGGTCTTAAATTCCTTCGTATATATATATAAATACTATATACGCGC
>JAKJFK010000190.1 GCA_022704925.1 candidate division TA06 bacterium
GCCTCCGGGGAACCGTACGCGGGCAGCCTGGCGGTGACGCTTTACGACAAGGCGGTGGAGTACATTTCGGGCGGCTCCAACGTCCCGGAGATCAAGGAGTTCTTCTGGAAGTGGCGCCGCCACCACCAGCCCTCGCAGGAAACCAACCTCAGCCGGAGCGGCTACGACATCTCCGACCGGAGCATGGGCTATCTCGGCATCTTCGGCCACCTGGCCGAGAACGAGGAGATGCTCTCCAGCAACCGGATGGCGGAAGGCCGGGGCGGCGCCGTGGCCATGCGGGCCTCCAAAAGCATGTCCGGCGCCATGATGGAGATGGCGGCCGCACCGGCTCCTTCGATGGCCCTGGGGATGGACGCCGTGGAGAAAGAGCAAAAAGACGAACAGATGGGAGGCGGGGCGGCCCCGATGGCGGAACCGTCCGTGCGCACCAGGTTCGCCGACACCGCCTTCTGGGCGGCGGCCATCTCCACCGATCGGCAAGGCCGGGCCCAGGTCGAGGTAACGATGCCGGAGAACCTGACCACCTGGAAGGCCCGGGTCTGGGCGATGGCCGCCGGCAGCCGCGTCGGCGAAGGTTCGGCCGAGGTGATCACCACCAAGAACCTGATCATCCGGCTGCAGGCGCCGCGCTTCTTCGTCCAGAAGGACGAGGTGGTCCTCTCGGCCAACGTCCACAATTACCTGAAGACCGCCAAGAAGGTTGAGGTAATCCTGGAAATGGAGGGCGGTTGCCTGGCGCTGATGCCGGGCTCGACGCTGAAGAAGACGGTTTCCGTGGAGGCCAACGGCGAAAAGCGGGTGGACTGGCGGGTAAAAGTGACCCAGCCCGGCACGGCGGTCGTCCGGATGAAGGCCCTCACCGATGAAGAATCGGACGCGATGCAGCTCTCCTTCCCGGCCTACGTGCACGGGATGCTGAAGACCGAGAGCTGGTCGGGATACCTGCGGCCGGACCAGGGGCGGGCTTCGATCACCCTGAACGTGCCGGCCGAGCGCCGGCCCGAGGAGACGCGGCTGGAAATCCGCTACTCGCCGACCCTGGCCGCCGCCATGGTTGACGCGCTGCCCTACCTGGCCGATTACCCCTATGGCTGCACCGAGCAGACGCTCAACCGGTTCCTGCCGGCGGTCATCACCCAGAAGGTGCTGATCGGCATGGGACTGGACCTGTCGGAAATCCGGGAGAAGCGGACCAACCTCAACGCCCAGGAGATCGGCAACGACCGGGAACGGGCCGGGCAGTGGAAGCGCTTCGACGCCAACCCGGTCTTCGAGATGGAGGAGCTCGGCCGGATGGTGAAGGCCGGGGTCACCCGGCTGACCGCCATGCAGAACTCCGACGGCGGCTGGGGCTGGTTCAGCGGCTGGGGGGAGCAGTCCTGGCCGCACACGACCGCGGTGGTCGTCCACGGCCTGCAGGTGGCCCGCGCCAATGACGTGGCGATCGTTCCCGGCGTGCTGGAACGCGGCGTCGAGTGGCTCAAGAAGTACCAGGCCGAGCAGCTGATCCTGATCCGGAACGCCGAGAAGAAGGAGAAGAACACCCGCTGGAAGGAGCGGGCCGACGACCTGGACGCCTTCGTCTACATGGTGCTGACGGACGCCGGGGTCGAAAATGCCGCAATGCGCGACTTCCTCTACCGGGACCGCATCCAGCTCTCGGTCTATGCCAAGGCGATGTTCGGCCTGGCCCTGCACAAGGCCGGCGACCGTGAGAAGCGGGACATGCTCATCCGCAATATCGGCCAGTACCTGGTGCAGGACGACGAGAACCAGACCGCCTACCTGCGGCTGCCGGAAGGCAACCCCTGGTGGTGCTGGTACGGCAGCGAAACCGAGGCGGAAGCCTACTACCTGAAACTGCTGGCGGCGACCGACCCAAAGGGTCAGGCCGCCTCCCGGCTGGTCAAGTACCTGCTGAATAACCGCAAGCACGCCACCTACTGGAACAGCACCCGGGACAGCGCGCTGGTCATCGAGGCCTTCGCCGACTACCTGAAGGCCAGCGGCGAGGACCGACCGGACCTGGAGCTGGAGATTCTCGTGGACGGCAAGCGGGTCCGCCAGGTCAAGATCGACCGGGGCAACCTCTTCAGTTTCGAGAACAAGCTGGTCCTGCTCGGCGACGAGCTGAAGACCGGCCGCCACACGGTGGAATTCCGCAAGACCGGGACCGGGCCGATCTACTTCAACGCCTACCTGACCAACTTCACCCTGGAGGACCCCATCACCCGGGCCGGCCTGGAGATCAAAGTCAACCGGAAATACTACCGGCTGGTGCGGGAGGATAAGAGCGTCAAGGCCGAGGGAATGCACGGGCAGGTCCTCGACCAGCGGGTGGAGAAGTACCGGCGGGTGGAACTGGCCGACCTGGCCGCGCTCAAGAGCGGCGACCTGGTTGAGATCGAGCTGAAGATCGAGAGCAAGAACGACTACGAGTACATCATCTTCGAGGACATGAAGGCGGCCGGCTTCGAGCCGGTCGAGGTGCGGAGCGGCTACAACCGGAACGCCCTGGGCGCCTACATGGAACTCCGGGACGAGCGGGTCTGCTTCTTCACCCGGGTCCTGCCGCGCGGTACGCACAGCCTCAGTTACCGAATGCGCGCCGAGATCCCCGGCCGCTTCAGCGCCCTGCCGACCCGGGCCAGCGCGATGTACGCGCCGGAACTGAAGGCCAACTCGGACGAGATCAAGCTCCGGGTAACGGACTGACGGGTGCCGGCTCGAGCCGCCTGGCGCCGCGGAGAAGAATCAAGAAGAGGATTGAGTGAAGCCCGGCTTTAATGGCCCATTAAAAAGGCCCCCGGCCCAAACGGACCGGGGGCCTTTCCATTCAGCCTGACCAAATCTACCTGCGATCATCTCCGCCGCGGCCCTTGCCCCGGCCGGGCCCAGCGTCCCGTCCTCTTGACGAGGAGGCAGGCGTTCCCGGATCGAAAGAAGGCCCGCCACGGCCGGAGCGGCCTTCCAGGACCTCTTCCGACCCGCCGCCGCGCGAAACCCTGACCTCGTCGCCGCGCCCACGATCCGTCACGCGGTCCGAGGAACGGTCGCCGCCCGAACGGCCGCTGGAAATAACCGGGGCGGGCGCTTCCGGCCGACTCGGCCCGGAAGGTTCGGCAGCCACTTCCGTCCGTTCCGGCCGTTCCCGCCGCCCGATATCCCGGTCATTATCCCGATCCTTCGGAGGCGGCGTCGGTTCCGGCCCCCTGGAGAACCGGTCGTCCCGGGGCGGCGGATCCCTGAAGACGACCGGGGAAGGAGACGGCCGGAAACGGTCCCGGGTCTCCCGGTCCCGGTAATCCACCCCATCCCGGTGGCGCGGGTCGTGCCGCCAGTAATGGTCGTCGCGGTAATCAACCCGGGCCGGGTAACGGTGATAACGGTTGGCGTCACTGAAGACGATGCGGATGCTCCAGGCCGGCCAGTCGAAGGAGGTCCACGAAAACCAGCCGATACTTATGAAGACCGGCGGG